>JBIKRJ010000266.1:0-2652 GCA_044349205.1 Cytophagales bacterium
CACTGCGTGGTTTGCGTCCTATTGCCGAAATTCAATACCTCGATTACATGTTGTATGCCCTCCAAATTCTTTCCGACGATTTGGCCTGCTTGCACTATCGTACCAAAGGCGGACAAAAAGCCCCTTTGATTGTGCGTACAAGAGGGCATCGCTTAGAGGGTGTTTGGCATAGCGGATCGCCAATGAGCATGATGATGGGTTGCTTGCGAGGCATTTATTTGCTTGTTCCAAGAAATTTTGTGCAAGCTTCGGGCATGTACAATACGATGCTGAAATCGGACGACCCTGCCATAATCGTAGAGCCACTGAATGGCTACCGCCTGAAAGAAAAAATGCCCGACAACATTGCTGAAGTATGTGTGCCATTGGGTGTGCCTGAAATATTGCGACAAGGAACCGACATTACCATTGTGACCTATGGCTCTATGTGCCGTATCGTGATGGAGGCCGCAGAAAGACTATCAAATATTAGCATTTCTGCCGAAGTGGTGGACGTGCAAACCCTTATGCCATTCGATTTGCCTCACCTAATTTTAGAATCTGTGAAAAAAACCAATCGGGTGATTTTTGCCGACGAAGATGTGCCAGGGGGTGCTTCTGCCTATATGATGGAACAAGTACTGGACAAGCAAAACGCTTTTCAATGGCTAGATTCTGCCCCAAGATGTATTTCCGCCAAAGCCCACCGCCCTGCCTACAGCAGCGATGGCGATTACTTTAGCAAACCTAATTCTGACGATTTGTTCGAGAAAGCATTCGAGATTATGAGCGAAGTATATCCCGATAGGTTTTTATCTAATTGAGCCCATCCAAAAAATCAATTCCAATTCTCCGATAAAACCTTATTTTTGTCGTCCGTTTATTTAGTTATTCACCAAAACCCTTGACAAAATGAAAGTTACAGTGGTAGGAGCTGGCAACGTGGGGGCTACTTGTGCAGATGTACTTGCATACAGAGAAGTGGCCAACGAAGTTGTTTTGCTTGACATCAAAGAAGGCGTAGCCGAAGGCAAGTCGCTCGACATTTCGCAAAAAGGTCCGATTGACCTCTACGACACTTGCGTGGTAGGTTCTACCAACGATTATTCTAAAACTGCCAATTCCGATGTGGTAGTCATTACTTCTGGTTTGCCCCGCAAGCCCGGTATGACCCGCGACGACCTTATTGCGACCAATGCGGGTATCGTAAAAGGGGTAACTGAAAATATTGTCAAATATTCCCCCAATACTATCATCATTGTGGTTTCTAACCCATTGGACGTGATGACCTATTGCGCGCATTTAGCTTCAGGGCTTCCTCGCCACAAAGTGATAGGCATGGCCGGAATTTTGGATACTGCCCGTTACCGTACTTTTATCTCCCAAGAATTAAATGTTTCGCCTAAAGACGTCCAAGCAATGTTGTTGGGTGGCCATGGCGACACAATGGTGCCTCTTCCTCGCTACACCACGGTAGGCGGTATTCCTGTTACCGAACTTATTGAGGCCGAGAAGTTGGAACTTATCATCGAGCGCACGAAACGTGGCGGTGGCGAATTGGTTAAAATGATGGGCACTTCGGCTTGGTATGCTCCAGGATCGGCTGCTGCGCAAATGGTTGAAGCTATTTTGAAGGATCAAAAGCGTGTTTTCCCTGTTTGTATGCAGCTTACAGGCGAATATGGCCTCGACAATGTGTACCAAGGCGTGCCTGTAGTATTGGGTCGCAACGGGGTAGAAAGATTGTTGGAAGTGAGCCTCGACCAAACAGAGCTTGGTTTGATGCACGAATCGGCAAAAGCAGTGCGCGGCGTGATGGAAGTCTTAGACAAAATCAACGCACAATAACAATAATTTTCCATCTTAAACTATACATCACATGGACGAAAATTTTGGAATACCTCAAATAAGCAAGTTTGTGACCAACCTTGCACTGTTCGACGGCAAGCCTGAACTCATCGAAAAATATGCCGCCAAGGTAAAATCTGGTCACTTGGACAATCTGTCGGGTACCGATTTGAAAAGCTATAATATTAAAATGGCTAAAATTATCAAGTTCAGTTAAAAGATTGAAATTTGATAACAAAAGGAGTTTCTAAACAGAAACTCCTTTTTTATTTACTTTCTACAAGTAATTTTTTTGTGGTCACATTTTTCATATCGCTTATCTCCAAAAAATACATTCCACATTCTAAGCTTGCCAAATCAATGTTTTCTTTCGAACCAGTAAGTTCGTAAGTCGCAATTTTTTGTCCGAAAGAGTTGTGTATCGTTACCAACACAAATGTTGCCCCATTCCAATGCACTTTTAGGGTGTTTTGTGTGGGATTTGGATGTATGCTCACTTCGTCCTGCCATTTAGTGCTTTTAATTCCTAGTGTGGGATTTGGGACCTCCCTTACAGGTAATCCAGACCAAGGACAAAATCTTCGTACAGTTCCTATCCAGTAGGCAGTGTCGGCATCTACATCCGAATAGGGACAGCCATCGCAAAGTTCAATGGCCATTTCCACAAGGTTCCATTGGTCGGGTACGAAATGCCACAAAAAAGTATGACTGCCGTTTCGGTTGTGGCCACCATCGCCACCTCTAATGGTACCGCTTATGAAATTACGTTGTCTGATAGGCCTAGCCAAATTGGCTAAAACACTGTCTATCAAGGTTTTGTTGGTA
>JBIKRJ010000079.1:0-10015 GCA_044349205.1 Cytophagales bacterium
TTATTATTGCCTGCATAATGAAATTGTATAGTACCAAACATCAGTCGCCCGATGTAGATTTGAAAGAAGCTGTATTTAGGGGCTTACCTCAAGACAATGGCCTTTACATGCCCTACGACATTCCACAATTTCCCGATTCATTCTTCCAAAACATCGAGCAATTGAGTTTTCAGGAAATGGCTTTCGAAGTAGCGGCTACTTTGATACAAGACATTCCGAAAGAAAGGTTGAAAAAAATCGTGTACGACACGCTAGCCTTTGAATTGCCTGTACTAAACGTACACGACAATATTTATGCCTTGGAACTGATTCACGGCCCCTCTCATGCTTTCAAGGACTTTGGTGCGCGTTTTATGTCGCGACTTATGTCTTACTTTTTGGAGCAAGACAAGCGCGAAATTAACATATTGGTGGCCACAAGTGGCGACACTGGAAGTGCTGTGGCACAAGGCTTTTATCAAGCTCTAGGAGTAAAAGTAACCATTCTTTACCCTAGTGGTAAAGTAAGTGAAATTCAGGAAAAACAATTGACCACGCTTGGTCATAATGTTACTGCTCTGGAAATTCAGGGCAATTTCGACGATTGCCAACGTCTTGTCAAAACGGCATTCCTCGACACAGATGTGACAAAACACGTGAATCTTTCTTCCGCAAACTCCATCAACATCGCAAGACTAATACCACAGTCATTTTATTATTTCTATGCTTATGCAAAACTAAAGCACCTTGGCAAGCCATTGGTTTTCAGCGTTCCGAGTGGCAATTTTGGTAACTTGTGCGGTGGACTTATTGCGCAGCGCATGGGTTTACCGGTATATCGTTTTATTGCGGCTACTAATGACAACGACGTCATTCCCCGATATTTGAAAACTGGGCAATTTGAACCGAAACAGTCGGTTCAAACCATCTCCAACGCAATGGATGTGGGTAGTCCAAACAATTTCCCACGATTGGAAGAAATTCACGACAAGGAATTTGCCAAGATGACAGCCAATATTGTGGGCAAAAGCTATGACGATACCCAAACAACCGAAACATTAAACACTGTTTTCCAAGAATATGGATACGCAATGTGCCCCCATACCGCCATTGCCTATCGTGGACTAAACGAATTTTTGAAAGAAGAGGGCAAAGATTTGGTAGGAGTATTTTTAGCAACAGCCCATCCGGCAAAGTTTTTGGATGTATTAGACGAAAAAATAGCAAAAGCCGTGGTTATTCCCGAAAACCTTCAGCAAGTAATGAAAAAACAAAAAGAATCTATTTTAATGAGCAATCGTTACGAAGACTTGAAAACCTTTCTTCTTGCCTAATATTTTCTGTTAAAATTCTGTTTTCTTTATTTCAAGTGGTTAAAAAACACAATTTGTGGCATTTAAAAACACTTGCCCCAATACAACCTGAAATTGAATAGACCATCTCCGTTATTGGAAGCCTTCTTTTGCAACCACTCCAAACGAAAACCTAAGTTTTGGTCGGGCTTCAAAAAATAGCGTATTCCAAGATGGTGCATGTTTTTCTCTTCCTTTCGGTTGAAATAGGGAACCGGTGGCCCTAAAATGCGTAGTTGGCGCGAGTCAACTCCTGCTTCCACAACCATTCTCTTCCACCTTGCCCTAGCTTCTATGGCCGAGCCCGACATGTTTTGGGTTACAAAATCGCGTGAAAAGCGTAACAATATCAAGTTTAAACCAACTTCTGATGACTCGGTAAAAGAATATAAGAAAGAAGCACCCATTTCAAATCGATAGGCAAACCATATAGGAAGTTTTTGTACTGGGTCGTTAGATTGCATATACCCCACCGATATTTCGCTTGACAGTATATCGCCGACCTTGAATCGCTTATCGGGTTGATTTAAATAATAGCCTAGCATAATCGAACTTTGGTAGCGAAGACTAATTCCGCCAACATGCGTTTGATATAAGAAAAGGGAATCACGCGTGTTTAAAGAACGAGAATCGAGTCCTAGATTTATATCTCCAACTCGTAACTTGTAGTTAGAAACATTAGACTGTTGTGAAAAAACAGAAATACAAAAAACAAAAGGAAAAATAAAACAAGAACCTAATCGCCTTATCACTACTCAATCAACATAAAGACGAGCTGCGGAAATATTCCCAACAATAAAGTAAGTGCCGAACTGGTTACAAGGGCAAATTGATAGATACCGCCCAACTGGTATCCTTCTGAATTTTCAGCCGACTTGAAATGAATCGCCATAATTACCTTAAAATAATAGTAAATGCCTATCATGGAATTGATAACTGCCAAAACAGTGAGCCACACATAGCCTTGAGATAATGCATTGTACAGTATGAAAAACTTGCCGAAAAAACCAGCTGTAAGCGGTATTCCAGCCAAGGAAAGCATAGACAAAGTCATCACCAATGCCAAAAGTGGATTTTTTTTCATCAAACCATTAAACGCTTCAATAGAATCATTGCCTTCTTTATTGCTCACGACCATGATAACACCAAAGGCCGAAATCACGGCTATGGCATAGGCTCCCGCATAGAAAAGGACACTACTTTCATTATAAAGTTGTCCTGAAACCATAATGGCAATGAGCATGAAACCTGCATTGGCAATGCTTGAATAAGCCAACATGCGTTTGATGTTGTATTGGTAAACGGCGCCCAAACTACCCACTGTAATAGTCACAGCTACAATACCACTCAGCAGCGTGTCCCAGTGGCCAATGCCAGCAAAACAACTTGAAAACAAACGATAAAATGCCGCTAAACTTGCCGCTTTGGCTACAGAAGACATAAAAGCCGTGACATAATCGGGCGAACCTTCGTACACGTCGGGTGTCCAAAAGTGGAATGGCACAGCCGATACTTTGAACAACATTCCCATCAAAATGAGACTAATACCCAAAGGCAGTAGCAATGTGGTAGGATAGCCGCTTTGGATATAGCCTCCAATACCCAGTAAATAAAAAGAACTAGTTTCGGCATAAATGAGCGTTATGCCCATCAAGATAAAACCTGTAGAAAAAGCCCCCATCAAAAAATATTTTAGAGAAGCTTCGTTTGAGGCCAATTGACTTTTATTACTACCCGCCAATACATACAAACTTACAGACATAATCTCGATTCCGATGAACAACATGCTAAGATGGTCAAATGACACCATGCACACCATTCCAGTCAAAGCAAAAAACATCAAGGCAAAATGCTCTGATACAAAACCTTTGGCATTTTCCAGAAAAGAATCAGAAAGCAAAACCAATAACAGTGTTGAAAAGACCAATAAACCAGAAAATCCTAAAGCAAACTTGTCGAAAAAGACCATATCGTGGAAATAGGTGTTGTTAGTTCCCCAATCGTAAAACACTATACCTATACAAGAAAGTAAAGTCAAAACAGATACACCTAGCACAACTTTTATGCTGACTTTCGACAAGCCTGCCAACATGCAAAAAATTCCTAGACAAGAAAGAATAACCAATATGGCCATTATATGAGTATTTAGTAATACGTATTTAGTAGTAAGACACTACTTTGAATTAGAATTTCAACAAACCGCTAACTTCAGGAGCTGCCAAAGAAAGCAAAGGTTGAGGATATAGACCCAAACCAATCACCAACAAGGCAATAAAAACCAAACCAATAAATTCTACCATATCCAAGTCCTTGAAAGTTTTAGTAGTAGCATTTGTCTCACCCAACATCACATTTTTGTACATGCGCAACATATATACTGCTCCCAATATAACGGATAGCCCAGCTATGGCCGCAAATAATGGCTTGTACATAAACAGGGAAGTGAGCAAAAGAAACTCTCCAACAAAACCATTGGTCAAAGGAAGTGCCACACTACCCAACATGACAATGACAAATAGTGTCGCCAATTTTGGTGCCATATTGGCTATACCACCCAATTGAACAATTTCCCGAGTTTGAGTGCGCCTTTCAATTATATCGATAATGTAGAACAAACCAATCACATTGATGCCATGAGAAAACATTTGAAAAACCGCCCCTTGCACACCCTGCTCGTAAAATGTGAAGAGTCCTGCACATATTAAGCCAACATGGGAAATGGAAGAATACGCTACAAGACGCTTCATGTCTTTTTGCATAACGGCAATAATGGCCCCATATACCACCCCCACAATAGACAAAATGATTATGAGGTTAGAATACTGTTGAACGGCCAATGGAAAAAATGGCAACACCCAACGAATTACCCCGAATATACCCATTTTCAACATGATACCCGACAGCAACATGGTACCCTGAGCTGGTGCAATAGTATAGGTATCGGGTTGCCAAGTGTGAAAAGGGAAAATGGGCATTTTGATAGCGAAAGCAATAAAAAACGCCCAAAACAACCATATTTGAGTAGTTCTGTCTAGCCCATTAGCCACTTGCTTCAAAGCCGCTATATCGAATGAAACAATCTGTGTAGAATGTAAGTACAAGTAAAGAATGCCCAAAAGCATAAACAAACTACCCACCACTGTGTACAAGAAAAACTTGAATGTAACAGCTATTTTGTTTTCGCCACCCCAAATGGCACAAATAAAGTAAATGGGAATTAAGGCCAATTCCCAAAATATGTAAAATAGAAAGGCATCTAATGCTGTAAACACTCCTACCAAACCAATTTGCATCAAATACACCAAGGAATGGAAGTAGTTGTTTTGGGCAAAAGAATGCTCCCTGGAAGAAAGGATGATAAGCGGCACAGATACATTGGTGAGCAAAATCAATATCAGACTTATGCCGTCCAAACCCAACTTAAATCCTATGCCCATGTACGGAAACCAAGGCATGTCAAATACTACTGTTGATGTTATCCCAGCTTTCAGAGCTTGGAAAACAACAAACAGCGTAAATACCATACCTACCACCGAAAAAAGCATAGACAATTGCCATTTGAATGCTTTATTCAGCAATAATGAAGCCACGAAAGAAATGGCTGGAAAGAGCAATAAGACTTTTAAATAAAAGATATCCATCAACTAAGGGTATTGAAAAGGATAAGGATAATGACACCAGTAACCATTGAAAGCAAATAGACGCCCGTGTAACCACTTTGGAAATAACGTACGTATTTGCCCTTCAAAATCACCGCTTGCCCAATAAAATTTACGAAAGCATCAATGCCACTCACTTCTACAAAGCGATGCAAAGCGGTAGAAAATAAATTCAAAGGTTTGGTAACCAAGCCTTCGTAAAGCTCATCCACATAATATTTGTTGGCAAACCATTTCTGCAAAACCGAATCATATACACCGTCGTGGTTCGGAATGGTTTTCTTTGAAACAAACACCACATAGGCTATAGCAATAGAAATAAGCGCTGCAGCTACCGATAATCCCATCAACAAATATTCGGTGCTGTGTGACAAATGAGCGGCATGAGCAGGCACTTGTCTTAGATGATTCACGACAGGGTGAAAGAAATGGCCAAGCCAAGCAGAACCTCCCAACACTTCAGGTACATTGAAAAATCCGCCAATTGTGGAAAGCACTGCCAAAACCATTAATGGAATGGTCATTAACAAAGGCGATTCGTGCAAATGGTCGGCTTGGGATTTTGTACCTCTAAAAGAACCCAAGAATGTGACAAAAAGCAGACGGAACATGTAAAAGGAGGTCATCATGGCACCCAATACAGCCATCCCCCATATTAGCGGACTATGCTCAAAAGCTTTTGCCAAAATCTCATCTTTGGAAAAGAAACCTGCAAAGGGTGGAATACCCGCTATTGCCACCGTTCCAATTAGAAAGGTAAAAAAGGTAATGGGGAGCTGCTTTTTCAAACCTCCCATTTTTCGAATGTCTTGCTCGCCGCTCATGGCATGTATCACACTTCCCGACCCCAAAAACAAAAGAGCTTTGAAGAAAGCATGGGTCATTACATGAAAATAAGCTGTAGTATAAGCCCCTAATCCAATTGCTATAAACATGAAACCTAACTGGCTTACGGTAGAATAAGCCAAAACTTTCTTGATGTCGTTTTGTGCCATGCCAATAGTGGCCGCAAAGAGTGCCGTAGCCAATCCTATCACCAAAATAACATCGGTGGTAAAAGGCGCCAATTGGTACAAGACATTAGAACGTATAATCATGTAAATGCCAGCCGTAACCATTGTGGCAGCGTGTATCAAAGCAGAAACAGGTGTAGGTCCCGCCATCGCATCGGGCAACCATGTGTACAAGGGAATTTGAGCACTTTTGCCAGTAGCACCCACAAACAAAAAGAGCGTGATGGCTACTATAAGCACATTTCCTACGGGCCAATAAGCCGCAATGGAAAACACTTTGTCAAAGCTAACTGATTGAAAAGTGACAATCATGAGGAATAATCCAAGCAAAAAGCCCAAATCGCCAATGCGATTCATGATAAAAGCTTTCTTGGCGGCATCATTGTATTGGTGGTTCTTGAACCAAAAACCAATGAGAAGGTAAGAACACAAACCAACACCCTCCCAACCAATGAACATGATGACATAGTTGGCGCCCAACACCAACAACAACATGAAAAAGACAAATAGGTTAAGGTAGGCAAAATAACGGGCAAAACTCTCGTCGTCGTGCATGTAAGAGATGGAATACAGGTGAATCAGAAAACCAACACCTGTTATCACGAGCAGCATCATGGCCGAGAGTGGGTCAATCAGAAACTCAAAAGGAATACGCAAAAAGCCTACTTCGATAAAGGTAAAATATTCGATGGTGTGTTGAACCAAAGGACCATTTTTGACACCCAAGAAAATACCGACACTAATAATAAAAGAGGCTAAAATAGTGCCAGTGCCCACAATTCCTACTAAAGATTTGGGCAACTTGTTACCAAAAAGACCATTCAGGACAAACCCAGCCAAAGGCAATACAGGAATCAGCCAAGCAAACTCTACCATTTTAGCTTGTTTAAAACGTCAATATCTATCGATTTTATATTGCGGTATATCATCACAATGATTGCCAAACCAACAGCCACCTCTGCAGCAGCCACCGCCATGATAAAAAACACAAATATTTGTCCGGAAGGATCTTCTTTGAACACTGAAAGTGCCACTAAAAGCAAGTTGACGGAATTCAACATCAACTCAACCGACATAAACACAATGATTGCATTTCGTCTTGTTAAAACCCCCAATATCCCGATGCAGAACAAAGTGGCGCTTAAGTAGTAATAGAAGTTGAGCGGAACAGATTGAAAGATACTTTGCATTAAATTCCTTTGTGACCCTTAGAAAGAATTGCAAGTTTAGAAAATTATCGTCAAAAAACAGAAAGTGAGTTAAAATTAACCATGGCAATCAATACGAAGGCAAAGGCTACCCAACCCAGCAGAAAGAAGGGGCAAAGCCTACACCAACTTTCTCAAATTCAAAATCACGCCATAGTGTAAATTTTCGTGCCCGTAATTATAGACAACGCTATCATCAATATTTTTCAGTACCATGCCACTAGAGGTAGGGTATTCCGTGAAGTTGGCAAATAGGCCTTTTGCATAATCCTCTTCAAAACGAGAAGAGGTCAGCGCAAAATACTCCCTGATTTGGTCAATGTTAGCGGGCGAAGTCCATTCCTTCGGATGGCTCCCTTTTTTGTACTTGTCAATAAAATCTTGTGGCACCAACAATGGCACATTGCCCAACCGATAGCACAAACCCTGTTGAGACGCCACCATGTGGCCCAGATTCCACGCAATGTGGTTGTTCAAGCCAGCAGGAATGATGTGCAACTGCTCATCGCTCAAATGGGCAATGGAATTCAACGTATTCTTGCGAAGAGTAAGGAGGGCTTCAAAAATAAATCTCATGGGTAGACAAGTAAAAAGACCTTCAAATTTAAATCAAATTCATGAGCCCATCTTTAGCCCTTGTATAATTGCAATGAGGGTCATGGATAGATAAGGAACAAGCCACCTATCAAACTATAGTCGAAAAAGGCTTTTCTCCTTTTTCAAACCGCTCTGCAATCACATCCATAGTTTCATTTCCTATGGCAATTGCCTTCAAGACCAAGTCCTCTCTGGCGTCTTTGTGCCAAGCAAATAGGTCATTATCCACAAGCCAATCCACCTTCCACAAATAACTTGCGTACCGAGGCTTTATCACAAAGTCATCCGAACGATTTAAATGCTTGTCATAACTTAACCCTTCTGCAAGTAGAGCATCTACATCAAAGTCATCTACATTCATGGCGGCTATCGCGAACAACTCATAATCCTCTTGGTGGTGATTATCATAACCAATGGAATAATCTTTCCGGAACTGCTTCATCCCACCCCTGTATTTCTCCATAACAGCAGTCTTGGAGACAATGAGAGTAGCCAAATGTAAGTAAACAGGCATAAATATTTTTTTTCGTTACTAAACTAGAGCTCAGTGCTACTCAGCATAAATCCTTTCCACCCTGTCTTGGTTGTTTGCCAAAATCACCTTGCGCTTCAAACTCAACTTGGGTGTCATTTCGCCACTATCTACCGTCCACAAAGTGGGCAAAAGTTCAAACTTTTTAATTTTTTCGAATTGGGCAAAGTTTTTGTTCACCTCCTCCATTTCGTTTTCAAAAAGTTTCAGTACTTGCGGGTTTGCCACCATGTCTTCGTCGCGGCTATAGGCCATGCCATTTTGGTGGCAGTAGGTCTTCAAATTGGTAAAGTTGGGCACTATAAGTGCTGCTGGGAACTTCTGTCCATCTCCTATTACCATAGCCTGTTCTACCATTTTCGATTCTTTGATTTTATTTTCAATGAGTTGCGGGGCTATGTATTTGCCACCCGACGTTTTGAACATTTCCTTTTTGCGGTCGGTAATTTTCAAAAATCTACCTTCTACCCACTCGCCTATGTCGCCAGTGTGAAACCACCCTTGGCTGTCAATGTCTTGGGCTGTGAGGTCGGGACGCTTGTAATAGCCCTTCATGATGTGTGGGCCGCGGGTAAGTATTTCGCCATCTTCGGCTATTTTTACTTCTATGCCTTTTATTATGGGTCCTACTGTGCCAAAGCGGTTTTCGTCAAGATTTACCCTGTTTACCGAAATTACAGGCGAAGTTTCGGTGAGTCCGTATCCTTGCATCACTTTTATTTGAGCGGCCGTAAATACCCTTGCCAATCGTAACTGCAACGCTGCACCTCCCGTTACCACCGCTTTCACATTGCCACCCAAGGCTTCACGCCATTTACTAAAAATAAGCTTGTTTGCCCATTTTAATTGAAGGTTGTAGAAAAATCCTTGGTCGACGGTATTGTCGTATCGTAAGCCTAGATTTAGTGCCCAAAAAAACAAGGCTCTTTTTACACCAGTAAGTTCTGAGCCTTTGGCTACAATCTTGTCGTACACTTTTTCCAACAATCGCGGTACTGTCACAAATATATGTGGATGTATTTCCTTCAAATTGTCGCTGATAGTGTCCAAACTTTCGGCATAATAGATGGATACTCCTACGCTGGTGTACAAGTAATTGAGCATGCGCTCGTAAATGTGGCACAAAGGCAAAAAACTTAAAGCACGGTCGCCATACCCCACAGGCATTAGAGGTACGCAGGCTTTCACATTGCTCACCAAATTGGCATGGGTGAGCATTACCCCTTTTGGTGTACCTGTGGTACCCGAAGTATAGATTATAGTAAGTAAATCTTGGTCGGTGACACTTGCCTTGTAGTTTTCAATTTCTTCCAAAGGCCTGCCTTTTCCCATTTCTTGAATTTCGGTCCAATGGTTTGCACCTGGTATTTGGTCGAAAGTGTAAATGCCCATGATGCGCTCGTTGCCCAGGGTGGCCTCGCGTACTTTTTCCAAAATCTCGGCATTGGCCACGAATACGAGCCTCGTTTCCGAATCGTTCAGAATAAAACGATAATCTTCAACGGTAATAGTGGGGTACAAAGGCACCCCAATTGCCCCAATTTGTTGTATGCCCAAATCGGCAAAATTCCATTCTGTACGGTTGTGTGATATAATCGCCACCTTGTCATCTTTCTTAATTCCCAATTTCAACAGGCCAAAGCTGACTTCGGTCGCTATGCGTGTGTAATCATTG
>JBIKRJ010000080.1:0-9989 GCA_044349205.1 Cytophagales bacterium
ACATTGGATGGTGAGTTGCTAAAGCCTTATATTTCAGGCTATTTATTGATAATGGGCATTGTCATCATTCGCAAAGCATTCAAAAAAGTAGAAAAGAAAAAGAAAACCAAAGGGGTGGCGCCGCTTGCTTTGTTTGGTGGTTTTGTAGATGCTATAGGTGGTGGCGGTTGGGGGCCTGTGGTAACCACTACACTGGTTGGTTCGGGTCGCGACCCACGTTACACTATAGGTTCTGTAAACCTTGCCGAGTTTTTCATTGCGATGTTTACCGCCTTGTCATTTGCCATTTTTATGGGTATGCAAGAGTGGGAGGGTATTTCACAATTGGCTACCATCATTTTAGGGCTTGTGTTTGGCGGAATGTTTGCAGCGCCTTTTGCGGCAGTAATATGCCGAAAAGTAAAGGCCAAAACTTTGATGGTAATTGTAGGCTGCCTGATTATTGTCCTCAGTCTTCGTACGCTTCTAAAGGTTTTATTTGGAATAAAACTGTTCTAAAACGCAGTATTCTTCCCTAACACATTCAATTAAAAATTCCTATTATGCGGAGTAGGTTGGTTGCCAACTTTCCCTTTTAATTGGTTTTTTAGGGTAAATCGCAATTCCATTTTCTCCAATTCTTCAAGAAATTCGTTGGTCGGATTGATGTTGTACTTGCGCGAAAACATTTCGAAACTGATGTTTTCATTGGGCTCGTAAATCAATACTTTCAATTCGCTTTTGCCGGTGTTTTTTGCAATGCTTTTTTCGAGTTTTTCTGTGAATTCGGGAGTGAGTTTCGCAATGGGGACTTCGAGCACAATGCCTTGGCAGAAAGTTTCCCTTATTTCGCTCAAAAGCTTGAAATCGAATGGTTTGAACTCCAACTCATCGGGTTTGCCATACCTGGGCGCTAAGTTTCCCCTTATGTATAGGAATGACTCCGGTTTGCAATAGGCGGCAAATTTTGGGTAATCTTTTGTCCATATCACAAACTCGAATTTCCCAACAAAATCTTCTAGTGTAAGGATGGCAAAACGGTCGCCAGATTTACTCATGCGTTCGATTACGCTCGATACCATGCCCCCTATTTGTACTTCGCCATTTTTTTGATTCATCACTTTGTCAAGGGTGCAAGTGGTGAATAGTTTCAGTTCCAAATTGTATTGGTCCAAAGGATGTCCTGAAATGTACAGTCCCAAAACCTCTTTTTCTATACGCAAGCGTACCAAGTTCTCCCATTTTGGACAGTCGAAAATGGCTGGTTTGGCAATAGACATGCTTTTCCCCATTTCTCCGAAAAGGGTGATTTCGGAAGAGTTTTTTTGTTCTTGTATATGGTTGCCGTAGCGCAGTAGTTTTTCCAAAAAAGATTGCCCTTCGCGTTCTGAAAAAAACTGGGCACGGTGTATGTCGGTAAAACAATCGAAGGCACCAGCATTGGCAAATGCTTCAAAAGTCCTTCTGTTTACGGTGCGTAAATTGTTGCGCGCGGCAAAATCATAAATGTCTTGAAACAAACCGCCGCGGTTTCTTTCCTCTATCACACTAATGGTGGCCGCCTCGCCAGTCCCTTTTATAGCACCTAGTCCAAAACGGATTTCTCCTTTTTTGTTCACATCAAAATCGACTGAACTTTCGTTCACATCTGGCCCCAATACTTTGATTCCCATTCGCTTACATTCTTCAAGAAAATAAGTGAGTTTTTCGATGTTGTCTTTTTCGTTGGTAAGGTTGGCGGCTAAAAATTCAGAAGGGTAGTGTGCTTTTAGCCAAGCCAGCTGGAAAGCGACATAAGCATAGCAGGTAGCATGCGATTTGTTAAAGGCATATTCGGCAAATGCTTCCCAGTCTTTCCATATTTTTTCGAGTTTTTCAAGCGGATGCCCTTTTTTCTGGGCATTTTCCATGAACATGGCTTTCATATTGTCCAAGTCCTGCTTGTTTTTTTTGCCCATCGCTTTGCGCAAATTGTCGGCGCTTGCCTTGCTGAAATCGGCAAGTTTTTGCGAAAGCAACATCACTTGTTCTTGGTAAACGGTAATGCCGTATGTCTCGCTCAAGTGTTCTTCCATTTCGGGCAAGTCGAACGTCACTTTTTCTAGGCCGTTTTTTCGTTTTATGTACGAACTCACATACTGCATAGGGCCAGGACGGTGCAGTGCCGTCATGGCTATCAGGTCTTCCAGTTTGTCGGGTTTCAGTTCTCTGAGGAACTTTTGCAAACCAGGATTTTCAAATTGGAATATGCCGTCGGTATTGCCTTTTTGAAACAACTCCAACGTTTGTTTGTCGCTCAAATCTAGATTGTCGATGTCTATTTCAATACCGTGATTTTTTTTGATGAGATTTAGACTGTTTTTAATGATGGTGAGTGTTTTTAGACCCAAAAAATCCATCTTCAAAGCACCCGCCTGTTCGATAACTTTTCCTTCAAACTGAGTCAGCAACAACTCTGAATCCTTGGCGGTGGCCATAGGGATTAGTTCGGTAAGGTCGCTTGGTGCAATGATTATACCAGCCGCGTGTACGCCCGTACCACGCACCGAACCTTCCAAAAGTTTGGCTTCTTCCAGCACTTTAGAGCGTTCATCGGTCTTGTTTTGTAATATTTTGCGTAGCTCTGATACTTGAACCAAATCGTCAGAAGTAAGGCCTTCTTTGTCTTTCAAGCTGTTTTCACCATCGACGGGGGCGTGCAAAATGCGGTTCAACGAAATACCGGGTTTGTCGGGTACCAATTTGGTCAAACCGTTGCTAAGCTCGAGCGGGAGTTCCATTACCCTTGCCACATCTTTGATGCTGGTTTTGGCCGCCATAGTACCGTAGGTCACGATAGAGGCCACTTGCATTTTGCCGTATTTTTCTACCACATAGTCAATTACTTTTTGGCGTCCCTCATCGTCAAAATCGGTATCAATATCGGGCATCGACTTGCGTTCGGGGTTCAGGAATCGTTCAAAAAGCAAGTTGTATTTGATAGGGTCAATATTGGTTATGCCAATGCAATACGCCACCACCGATCCAGCCGCCGAACCTCGTCCTGGGCCCACAAAAACGCCCATGTCGCGACCGGCCTTTATAAAGTCTGAAACGATAAGAAAGTAGCCAGCAAAGCCCATCGTTTTGATGGTAAACAATTCAAAATTGATACGTTCTTCTGTTTCGGGACTTATTTCCTTGTAGCGTTCTTTGGCACCCAAAAAGGTAATGTGTTTCAAAAATTCCCATTGGTTGGCAATGTCGTCGCTGTGCGTTTTAAATTCTTCTGGAATAGGAAAGTTGGGTAGTAAAATGTCGCGTTTTAGGTTCAGTGTTTCTACTTTGTCCACAATGTCGTTGGTATTGTCTATGGCTTGTGGTAGGTCGTGGAAGAGTTTACTCATTTCTTCCGTTGTTTTGAAATAGAATTGGTCGTTGTAGAAGGCAAACCGTTTGCCTTTGTTGCTCCCATCCTCCGATTCTTCCTTCATTTTGGGATCCGACATTTTCGAGTTGGTATTGATGCAAAGCAAAATGTCGTGTGCATTGGAATCTGCTTGGTCTATGTAATGCGAATCGTTGGAAGCAATTATTTTGACCTCGTATTTTTTTGCAAACTTGAGTAACACTTCATTTACCTTGTTCTGTTCGGGAATGTCGTGTCTTTGCAGCTCTACATAATAATCTTCTCCAAAAAGGTCGAGCCACCATTTGAATTCCACTTCCCCTTCTTCTTCTCCTTTTTCCAAAATAGTTTTGGGTACCGATGCCCCTATGCAACAAGTAGTGGCTATCAGTCCTTTGTGGTATTTTAAAATGAGTTCCTTGTCGATACGGGGGTACACGCTGTACTTCCCTTCTATAAATCCTAAAGAGCAAAGTTTGGTCAGGTTTTTATAGCCTTCTGCATTTTTGGCAAGCAAAAGTTGGTGCCTACGTACGTCTTTTTCGCCTTTGGTGAATTGTCTTTTGTGCCTATCGGCTACTACATAAAATTCACAACCTACAATGGGTTTTACTTTGGCTTTGTTGGCTTCGTTTACAAAATTGAAGACCCCAAACATGTTGCCGTGGTCGGTAATGGCAACCGCAGGCATTTGGTCGGAGGCGGCTTTTTTCATCATTCCTTCTATGCTGGCGGCACCGTCGAGCAAGGAAAATTGAGTGTGGCAGTGTAGATGTGAAAATTTCAATTTGGTTGACTATTTGAAGGTTCGTTGTTCAAAGTTAAAGAATAAGAAATGCGAATTATCCACAACCGAAAAAACAAAAAAAGGAAGACCTTTTGGGTTTTCCTTTCAACAATTATTGTTAGAAAAATGTGTTTACAATTCCACCTCCACCTGATTGTGCAGTATGTCTTCCAAGGTTTCTCTTTTTCTGATAAGGTGGGCTTTGCCATTATGAACAAAAACTTCGGCAGGTCGTGGGCGCGAGTTGTAGTTGGAACTCATACTAAAGCCGTAGGCGCCCGCATTTTTGAAGGCAATAATGTCGCCTTCTTTGGTTTCGGTCATTTTCCTTTCCCAGCCAAAAGTGTCGGTTTCGCATATATAACCCACCACCGAATAATTGGCCACTTCGCCTTCTGGATTTGAAATGTTGAGAATGTCGTGGTAGGAGCCGTACATCATAGGACGAATAAGGTGGTTTAGCCCTGTATCTACCCCCACAAATGTGGTGGCGGGAGTTTTTTTCACTACAGTGGCTTTTGCCAAAAGAAGGCCTGCTTGGCTTACCAAATATTTCCCCGGCTCGAACCAAAGATCTAGTTTTTTGCCGTATCGGTCACAGAAATTTAGGAAAGAAGCCGACATTTTCTGCCCCAAATCGGCAATGTCGGTGGTTTTGTCGCCCTCTTGATAGGCCACTTTGAAACCGCTTCCAAAATCTAGAAATTCCAATTCGGGAAAATGCGTGGCAATTTCGTACACTACTTCGGCTCCTTTCAAGAAAACATTGACATCGCCAAAATCGGAACCGGTGTGCACGTGTACGCCAGTGATTTGTATATTGTATTGGGACACAATTGTATACACTTCTTGCATCTGTTCTACAGAAATGCCAAATTTTGATTCGGTATGCCCGGTTTTAATTTTATGATTGCCACCTGCTTCAATATGCGGATTCACTCGTATGCACAAGGGAACAGTATGGCCATATTTTTGGCCAAATTTTTCCAAGAAAGAAAGGTTGTCGATATTTAGCATCGCGCCCAGCGAAATGGCCTCTTCAATTTCGGCAAAATCGACACAGTTGGGCGTGAACATAATTTCTGAAGCCTGGAATCCTGCCCGAATGCCCAAATGCAATTCGTGAATAGAAACGACATCCAGCCCCGCTCCAATTTTTTTCATGAATTTCAAAATGGTGAGGTTGGTCAAGGCTTTGGCCGCGTATTTTACTTTGAGTGGCACTTTTTCAAATGCTTTGCTCAGCGTTTCGAATTGCTGACGAATTGAACTGGCATCGTACACATACAACGGGGTGCCATATTGTGTGCAAAGGTCGGTAAGTGCGATGCCTTGAATTTCGAAACGGTGGTCTTGGAATTGCATGGTATTCAGTAATAAAAAACGTTGGATTTGGGCTTGTCAAAAAGACAGTGTGCAAATATCCGAATTGGATTGGGAAGTGAAAGATTTTTACACAAACAATCTCGCGATTGCCTGTGCGATGTTTTTTCTGTCAAATTTTTCGACGGCCAGCTTTCTTGCATTTTCGCCCATTTTTTTCAACTCGTAAGGATCTTTTGCCAGTCTTTCAAGTTGTTCTGCCATGTCGTGGGCATTTAGGCAACGTATTCCACAGGCATACTCACTTAGGTATTGTGCTTGCCATCCTTCATAATTGATAAGAACGGGCAAGCCACTGGCCAAATAATCAAAAAATTTGTTGGCGCTGTTGGTGTTCAAAATGGGGTAGGGGGCAAAGCTTACCACGCCCACATCGGCTGCATCGAAATACAAGTGGACTGTGTTTTTGGGTACTCTTTGGTGAAAACAAATTCGGGACAGATTTTTTTCTTTGGCATAGTTTTCCACTCTTTTCAAAGCTTTTCCGTCCCCCAATACAACAAAATAAATGCATTCATTTGTCATATTTGCCATTACATCAACCCAAAATTCCAATCCGTTGGCTTGCCCAACTGTGCCGGCGTACAGCATTACAAAATCAGTTTCGCCAAAACCCAGCCTTATTTTGGCACTTGCTTTTTGCTTGTGGGGTGTAAACTGTTTGCAATTCGTGCCATTGTGCGCCACAGTTATCTTTTTTGGGTCAACACCTTTATTGTCAATGCAATATTTCATTCCTTCCGAAAGGCACACAATGTGGTCGCAGTTTTGGTAAATGGTTTTTTCAAGCCATATACTCGATTTTTTGAGCAACTTGTTTTTCAAAATACCCATTTCAATGGGCACATCGGGCCAAAGGTCAACCGTCTCGAAAATGAATTTTATCCTAAAAAATATTTTCATGCATAGGCCCAGCAAACCAACGGTGAGCGGAGTGCTGGAGGCATACACGACATCGGCTTTTCGGTATTTCACGCAAAATGGAAATGTAAGCAAGGCAAATAGTAGGAAAGAGAGAACTCTTCTATGAAAAGAGAAAAAATGGGAATAGCCAACATTTAGTCTAATCACTTCAATGCCGTTGATATTCAATCGGTGAAAAAGGGCTAATGAAAAAGGTCTTTTTGCAAAATGGCCTTTGCCGCACAAAATCGTAACGCGGTGGCCAAGTGCTATCCAGGCTTCTGCCAATTCCAATGAACGGTTGTTGCCGTTGCCTTCGGGGGGCGAAAAATGCTGGTGTAAATAAAGGATGTGCAAAATACCTAACTTATACCATGGCCTTTGACCTTAAAATCAGTCAACTGCCAAAATATTGAATTCCACCCTGCGGTTTTGGCTGCGACCTTGCGGCGTGTTGTTTTTGGCCACGGGCTTATTGGCGCCGAATCCATCAAATTTTACTCTTTCTTCACTTATGCCTTTGTTTTTCAGGTATTGTTGCACCGCACGGGCTCGCCATTTCGATAGTTTTAAGTTGGCGTCGGGTTTGCCTACATTGTCGGTATGGCCTTCAATTTGAATTTTCACCGCATTGTTATCTGTAAGGAAATTGGCGATTTTATTCAACTCTTCAAACGAATTGGGCTTTAAGGTAGATTTTCCCGTTTCGAAAAATATGTTGTTCATTTTTACTTTCTGCCCCACTTCCAACGGCGTGAGGTACAGGTCTTTGATTATTTTGGTGCTTGTTTTTACTTTGGTCAAATCGATGTTTTCGTACTGAGGCAAATATTTAGCAAGCGAAGCATTCAAAGTGTATTGCGAACCTAAAGCAGCTTCCAATTGGTATTCGCCAGTGTTGGGGTCGAAATTGGCCATTGAATACTCTTCACCATTCAATTGTATGGTTGCTTTGTTTCCCACTAGTGGCTGGTTTGTTTTACGGTTTAGCACTTTGCCGCCAATTACAGTGCTTGTGCTTACAAATGAGCCGTAGAGATTAATAGTCGTGTCGATAGATTTGGAGGTAGAGCCAATTTCCAACCGCACTATCCCTTCTGATAAGTATCTATTTGCCACAAAAGATATTTGGTATTCTTTTTTCATTGGAAGCACCACTTTGTAGCTCGATTCGGCAGTATCGATAATGGCCGAATCGGAAACTATGCTATTGACAAGTAGTTTGGGCATGGCCTTGCCAGGTATCGGATTTTTAGTGCCTTGAACATAAAAACGCCCTTTAACAGCAAGGGTAGGGGTGGCTTTTACATAAAGATCCTGCACCAATTCTTTGTATTCCTCTACCTTGCTAAGGTCTATTTTTACGGGTATTGTATTGTATTTGAGAGCATTGGCCGAAATGGTGTAGGATTTTCCAAAAGGCAGTTTGATTTCGAAAGTACCGTTAGGGTAGTGTATCTTCAGCGAGTCTAAAGTTTTGCCATTGACGGAAATACTGGCATTGGCTGTTTTTGAGATGATTTCTCCTGAATTTTCTACCAATATTCTTCCCGTCAATCGAACATATGGCAACGATTCGCCAAACAAGTCTTTTTTTATCGACAAATATTCACGCAATCCCTCGGCATTTATTTCTTCTTTGGAACTCGTAAAATTTTTGGCAATGGCTTGTAGGGTGTATTTTTTGCCAAGTGCCAAACGCAGTTTGAAGGTAGAAGTATCGGTATTGATGACAACATTTGGAGTGTCCAAGGCGTTGCCATCTACCAAGATGGTGAAGTTTTTTCCCTTGCCCAATGGAGTGTTTTTAGTTTTGTTTATGAGAGTGCCGGCTACATCTACAAATGGATTTTCTTCAAACAATTTGACCATGTATATGTCGGCTTGGCCAAAAAGATGTTTGCTTGAAGAAAACACGGCCCAACTTCCTTTTTTGTTGGTGCGGAAATAAGAATCCCATTCGCCAGAATTGATGGTGTCGGTGATTAAAACTGGGGTAGACCACATTCGCCAGCTATCGTCCAGTCGGGTACTTTTGTAAATATTGAAATTGTAAGATTTTTCTCGTTTTGTTTTTCCCTGAAAGTTGCTGCTAAAGTACAATGACTCCCTGTCGTACGATACAAATGGGGCTTCTTCGCTGGCATCGGGCATATTTATGACTTTCGAAAGGGGTTTGGGCTTGCCCCATTTCCCTTTTTTGGGCAGGCTCACATACAAATTGTTGTTTTTGCCATTGTGATGATTTTGATAGCTAAACATCAGCACACTACCATCGCCGCTCATCCACACATTGTTTGCCTCACCCTCGTTTTTTCTCGAATACCCTTTGATTTTCAATTCTTTTGGATTTCCCCACAAGTCGTTATCGCTTCGGGTTACCACAGAAATGCCTCTTCTGCGCCACCTGGGATTTTTCCCCTTGGTGTACACGCCATCTATCAAATAGGTCATTTGGTTGATAGGACACAAAATGGCATTGTGTCTTGCTTTGTTGAAAGGCACATCCAATCTTATGGCTTTGCTCCAACTGCCATCGGGTTGCAAATAGCTACACCAAATATCTTGGCTGTCGTGTGGGCCGTATGAATTGTTGGGGTGGTTTAATCTGTTGAAAAACAATATTTTACCATCTAATGACAAGACGGGGTTTACTTCAGCATATTCGGTATTTACGCCAGGTCCCAAGTTTTGTGGCATAAAATTATTTTGCGCTATGGCATTGCCCAATAGCAAAAAGAGCAAGGCCGGTAATAGGGCTAAATTCTTGATGAAAGAAGTCTTTTTCATGTACAAAGCAGCGCTATTTTGATTCTTTGAAACGGTAGGTTTGTTTGGTTGGTATGCGGGTAGTGCCAAATACAAGGTTCATTCCAAACCTTATGTTGTACATTTTGACAGGTGCCAATACTTTTTTGTTTATTTCAAAGCCATTGAAGATGGAGCGCATGGCTACCCCTACTATATTGTCGCCCGCCACATAAAACTGGCAAATACCCAATTTGGCATATACACCCAATCCAATGTTGTTGATGCTTCGGTAAGCGTAATTTACCGAAAGGCTAGCACCCATTACTTTTCCAAATTGGTGGTAAACAGCTAGAGAGTTGGCAAATCTTGGCGCTTTATACTTTTCAAAAAACAAGTTGTTGGTAAAGTAGGTGTTGCGCCGCAAATTGTAGCGGGCTTGCACATTGAAACGAGGGGTGAGCCAAGTTGTGTAGCTACCCACTTGCGTGGTGTATTTAAAATCGGATTTTATACCATCTGTCACTTCTTTGTCGCTGGTATTCTTGCCAGATAGAAATTCGTTTGCAATGTCGAAACCCTCAAAACTTCCACCTCCATTAAGACGGTGCCTGTAAGCGCCATCTTTCCACGTGATGCTTCCCACATTGGTTATGGCACCTCCCACTTCCCAAGTGCTGTTTATTTTGTAGTGGGCTCCTAGGTCTAACCCCCAACCTTTATTGGGATTTCTAAATGTTTGGTATTTCAATATGTTCGATTGGTCATCGAGAATACTAGTGGTCGAATCGTTGGGGATAA
>JBIKRJ010000081.1:0-9962 GCA_044349205.1 Cytophagales bacterium
GGGCATATTACACTGGTTCTACAAAAAACTTAGAACTGAGGATACAGCAACATCAAAACGGGGAAGGGGCTAATTTTACCAAAAATAGACTTCCGATAAAACTGGTTTATTTTGAAGAATACCAACGAATAGACGAAGCTTTCAGCAGAGAGAAGCAAGTACAGGGTTGGAGTAGAAAAAAGAAACAAGCACTGATAGACGGTAAACACAACGAACTTCCCCATTTATCCCAAAAGGTACGCGCTACTTGACGCTTCGACGGGCTCAGCGTCCCGCAAAAGGGTCACTGAGTTCATCGAAGTGCACCTGTCGAAGTGTGGTCACTGAGCCAGTCGAAGTATGGTCACTGAGCCTGTCGAAGTGATGCCTACTTTGCGAGTCGCTTTGCAATATCGTTCAACATCTCAATTTGAACTTTTTGAATTTCAAGTAATTGCTCCTGTTGATGCAAAATCAGATAGTCCATTTTTTCGTGCTGTTTTCTTTTCAAGAAGATACCCAATAGAGATGCTGATAGTGGGTATGTTGAAATAAACCAGCCCAATAGAACTGAAATAAGTAGCAAAGTTTGTTTTCATCATTGGGATAAGCACCAAGCTGTCGAGTGCGATGTTCATGGCCCACCAAGTAATGCCTATAACTACCCCATGCTTGAAAAAATCTTCTTGTATTGACTTGAAATATTGTATTATCAAGTAGGATCCAGAAATACTACCTACTACTACCATAATGGCTTTGAAGAGGTCATGTGGAATAATTTTTTCGCCATTGGGTTTAAAAAAAAGAAAAGAAAACAGAAAGGGAATGAGCCAGCTAAGGAAGCCTAAGAATAGGTTTTTGAGGATTAGTTGCTTGTTCATACAGTTGGTATTTTATATTTCCAAAATACCCAAATTATTGAAAAAATAAAAACAGTGCAGCTGCTTTAATAGGGAATCTCCCTTTCGTGTGGGTCTTTTTCGGGGTTGCCAAGGGCTTGGGCGATACGGTCTTCCAGTTCGGGCGTGATGACGTGTTCTATGCTTTCGGAATCGTCGTGCACGTGGTCTGGCGGAAGGTGCAGGAATTTGGTGAGATACATTTCCCAAAGTCGGTGAGCCCTAGTCACCCGTTTTCCTTTTTCCAACCCTTCTTTGGTAAAGTGATACGCACCATTTTTCAACACCAAAAAACGGTCTTTTACCAGATTTTGTGCAGTGCTGGCCAATTGGTTTTCTTTCAATACTTTCAAATCTTGCAAGTCCTCAGCACGGTAGCCTTTTTCAAAGTCTTTTTCATTTTCGGCCGATTTGTACAAGGCTTTCAATAGATTTTCTTCCGATATCTGTTTACGGTTACGCTTTTGCAAAAGCCATCGGTGTACGATTCCTTTTTGTGGTGCAAAAATGAAAGAGGCAAAAGCAATGCCCGAAAGTACCAGCACCATCCAAGGCCCTGTAGCCATACCCGGCGCTGTAAAGGAAATGAAAGCTCCCGCAACACCTGAAAATGTGGAAAAAACTGCGGCCAGGAAAAGCATTATTTTCAGGTTGTTGGTCCAATAACGCGCAGCCGAAGCCGGGGTAATGAGCATAGCTGCCATCAAAATGACACCTACTGCCTGAATGCCCACCACCACTGCCAGTACAGTCAAGGTGGAAAGCAGCGTTTCTAAAAATCGGATGGGCATTCCCGAGGTTTGAGCAAAGTTTTTGTCGAATGTAATGAGTGTGATTTCTTTGAAAAACAGATAGAGCAATAGAACCAAACTAAGTCCGAAAAAGCCAAAAACCCTAACATCTTCTCCCACCAGCGAAGCCGCTTTGCCAAAAAGAAACTTGTCCAAACCTGTTTGGTTGGCCATGTCGGTGTGTTGTATGGCTGTGAGCAAGAAAATACCCAGGCCAAAAAAAACCGACAAGACCAAGGCAAGGGCAGCGTCTTCCTTTATTTTCGAATTTTTTACAATATAATCGACGCCTACTATGGAAAGCCAGCCAGTAGAAAATGCGCCTGCAAGCAAAATAAGCGGGTTTTTGCTATCAAAAAGTAAAAAAGCCACGCAAATGCCAGGCAGAATGGAATGCGACACCACATCGCCGGTGAGGGTGCGTTTGCGTAAGAAGGTAAAGCAACCCACTAGCGAAGAACTGATGGCCAAAAGCACCGTGCCAGCCGTTACGAATCGTATGTTGGCGTCGGTAAAACTGAAAAATTCGAGGAATTTATCCATTGTTCTTGGTGCATTAGCCTGCTAAAAATAGCAAATATTTGAATTTCAATTCAATTTGAACTGAATGTAGTGTACTACTTCACCCTTTTGTGTGAAATGGTTTTCATAAAATGTCTTGGCACCAAAATGCGCGTCTTTCATTTCCGATTCGTAGAAAGAGGTGGTTTGAAATATAATTTCCCCACCCAATTTATGCACTGTTTCCAATGTGTAATAGTACAAGGGTGCGTTGTCGGTTTTTAGGTGAAGCAAGCCGCTTGGTTTTAAAAACTTTTGGTAAAGCCTTAGGAATCTTTCGTTTGTGAGTCGATATTGTGCTTGCTTCGGTTGTGGATCGGGAAACACAAGGTAAATTTCGTCCACTTCGTTTTCAGTAAAAAACTCTGCCATATACCGAATGGAAGTACGCAGAAATGCCACATTGGTCAAGCCAGCGGCCAAGGCGTCTTGACTGCCTTTCCACATACGTGCACCTTTTATATCCACCCCAATAAAATTGCGATGCGAAAGGTTTTTAGCAAAAGCAATGGTCAGTTCGCCTTGGCCGCAAGCCAGTTCCAGCGTGATGGGAAAATTGTTTTTGAAATATACCTCGTTCCACCGTCCTTTTATACTGGTGTAAAGTTCCTTGCCTTGTTCGATTACGTTAGGTGCCTGAGCGTTTTGCTGAAATCGTATCAGTTTTTTCTTTGCCACTGAAAAAATATCTTGATTCTACTAAGTTGTTGAATTGTAGTGTTTTGAAGCCATGAACAAATAAGTCATCCTTCACTTAACTACATTCGGCTCGCAATATAACTTACTGCAAATCTTATTCTTAAATATTTTTTGTTTAAGTTTGCATTCTAAAGTCTGCCTAAAGGCTAAAGATATCAAAGAATCACGTGTATTTTGATGGCTTAGTCAACAGGCACTAAACATCTAAAATACTATGTCAATCACCTCTTTTGCAGAGCTATCTGTCTCTGACAACATTAAGCAGGCCCTTACTGAAATGGGCTTCAAAGATCCTTCACCCATTCAAGCACAAGCGATTCCAGCCATATTGGAAGGCCGCGACGTGATAGGACAAGCACAAACCGGTACTGGAAAAACTGCCGCATTCGGCATTCCAATAATCGATTCCATCGACCCCGAGTTTCGCAAGGCACAAGCTATTGTGTTGTGCCCTACGCGCGAACTAGCCGAACAAGTGATGGGTGAGTTAAAGAAAATCGCCAAATTTTCAAAAGGCGTAGGCGTCACAGCCATTTACGGTGGACAGTCTTACGACCGCCAAATCAAAGCATTGAAAGACGGAGTACAAATAGTGGTGGGTACGCCAGGTCGCGTCATTGACCACATAGACCGTGGCACGTTGAAACTTGAAAACATCAAAATGTTTGTTTTGGACGAAGCAGACGAGATGTTGAACATGGGTTTCCGCGACGACATTGAAACCATACTTTCAGAAGCCACTTTTGAAGGAAGACAAACGGTTTTGTTTTCGGCTACTATGCCAAAACCAATTCAAGACATTGCAAGGCGTTTTCAAAAAGACCCTTTGATGATAAAAGTGACGCGTGAAGAGCTTACGATCAACACCATCACTCAAAAATATTTTGAAGTAAAAGAAGATTACAAGACCGAGGCCATCACCAGGCTTATCACGGCCAATGCTTTTGCCAATGTCATCGTATTTTGCAATACCAAAGTAAAAGTGGACAATTTGGTTGACGAGTTGAACCAAAAAGGGGTATTGGCCGAAGGCTTGCACGGCGACATGCAACAAGCCGCACGCAACAATGTGATGAAGAAATTCAAAGAAAAACGTGTGCAAGTGTTGGTAGCTACCGATGTAGCTGCTCGTGGTATAGACGTGGACAATCTGGAGGCGGTTATCAACTTCGATTTACCCATGGACGAAGAAAGCTACGTGCACCGCATAGGTCGTACTGGTCGTGCTGGCAAACAAGGTTGTGCATTTAGTTTGGTTACGGGTCGCAAAGACCAGCGCAGAGTCCAAGACATTGAACGTTTTACAAAGGCCACCATTGAAAAAGGCACTGTACCCACGCTTTCTGAAATCAAAACCATCAGAAGGAAGAAGTTTTTGGAATACATTACTGAATATGTTGCTTCCAATACCCTTGAAGAAGCCCTGGAATCGGTGGCAGAATATGCTGAAAACGGAATCCCTGTCGAGAAGATTGCCGCTGCATTGCTCAACATGCACCAGGCTTGGAGACACGAGGAAGTGGCCGATAACATCGAATTGAAAGAAAGTATTCGTGGTGAACGTGGCGACCGCTATGCTGGTCGTGATGGTGGCCGCGACCGTGGCGATCGTTTTGGTCGTGATAGGGGTGACCGCGGCGGCGACCGTTTTGGCCGTGACCGTGGAGGCGATCGTTTCGACCGCGGACGTCGTGAGCGCAGCAGCTTTGGTGGCGACCGTGAACGTGGCGATAGGGGAGGAAGGCCTTCAAGGTCAATTGATTCCGACTCGGTACGCTTGTTTATTAACTTGGGACGCGAGCAAAGTGTACGTCCCGGCGATATTGTGGGCGCCATAGCTGGTGAAGCCCGCATACCCGGCCGTGACATAGGCCACATCGACATTTACGATAACTATACCTTTGTAAATGTGCCCAGCGAACATGTAGATCCCATTATGCGTTCGATGAAAAACAATACCATCAAAGGTCACAAAGTGAACATTGAGGTAGCGAAGTAGATTGCTTCAAGGCTATGGAGAAAGGCTTCCTTTGAACAAGGAAGCCTTTTTTTGTAGTAAGTTGTAAATGTCTGTCTAGGTAAAAACTACTCCCCTTATAAAGTTCCTATTCAAAAAGTATAAAGAAGCTAAAAGGCTTTTGAAGTCAGTCGTCTTTTATTTATCCAATACAATTTCAAACCCAACCTTCAACTGCTATTTTATTCTTAGCCTCAATTGGTTACTTTTCCTACTCTTTTCTGCATCAATAATTACTTAAAGAGGCATAGTGTTTGTCTAAAAAATTTGCATTTGATGTTTGGTAGCTATCACCACTCATTTAGTCGCTTTTTTATACATTTGCAACAAATAATTATATATTTTCTAGCTAAACGTGAAATTAATTAAATACTTTTTCGGCGTTTTTCTTTGTGTCTCTTTAGTGCAGGCGCAAGTAAGTCCAGACATCAATTCAGGTAATCCCGCTTTTCCTTTTCCTCAGTTTCTTTCGTACGAGTACAGCGGTGGTCATAGGCTTGGCAACCTGGGCACGCAAAACTCACCTGGGGTTACCCATGCCGAGATGGAACAGCGCACCCGTGACGCATGGCAAATATTTTGCAACAGTTTCGTGTACACTGGCGATGTGTGGCAAGGCGTGAAGTACATAAAAGGAAACAATGGTTGTCCGTACGATTGTGCTGAAGGTGATGGTTATGCCATGTTGGGGGCTGCTTATTTGGCCGATAAGACCACTTTCGACGGTCTTTGGTTTCGTACACACGACAAGCGCATGGTGAAATACCCAAGATACAAAGACGGTGTTATTCCTAACCCTAACTACAAATACGGTGACAACACCCTAACGGACAATACTGATGCAGCCGCAGACGGCGATTTCGACATCGCATTGGCCTTGCTTATGGCTTGGAAGCAATGGGGCGACAATTCGGGTTACACGGCTTTCAATGGCAGTGTGATAAGCTACAAGGATGAGGCTATTAGGGTCATATTGGGCTTGGTAGAAAAGAAAAACAGCGGTTTTGGCGATTGCCGCAGCGTAACGGGTCATGTGGGTTTGGACGGCTATATAAAAAGTGGGAATACCTTTGGCGAAACCACCAACTGGGCAAGCAATGCCACGCCCGATTGTCCCGAATTCAAAGGCCCCAATTCCACCTTTGCCGACTATATGGCGCCTGGCTACTTCAGGGCTTTCCGTGAGTTTTTATTGGCAAAAGATCCAGATCCATGGGCTATAGAACAGTTTAAACGTGCCGAAGCTTCTTCCGATTGGGTAATGTACCAAAGCATACAAGGTGGGGCTACTCGCATACCATTTGCCGGCAAAATGAATATTTCGGGCAGTACGGCCACTTTTGTGAATGTACTAAGCGCGGAAGATATGCGTATGCCCTGGCGTACAATATTAAATTATGTGTGGCATGGCAATGGCGACATTACTTGGAATCCACTTACTTACCAGTACTCTACTACCCCTAACACATACGAAAGACAAGCTGGCTTGCGTATGGCCACTTTTTTGAAAAATCCCAATGCCGCTCCTTGGAACAATGCTTGTACTTCAGTAGGAGGTGGGCCTAGCCTTACCTACCAAGGCCCTTCTATGATCAGGGACAATTACACTTTCAATGGGGCACAAGCGGGCACATTTACCTTGAACTGGTTGCAGGGAACTGGTGCAGCATCGGCAGTAGCTGCCCAAGATTTTGATTTGATGGGTAAAATGTTTCGCCAGTGTGTGATAGAGTGGGATGGAACGACTGGTTATTTGACTTCGCAAGCTGTTTATTTTCACGGATGGTTTCGCACTTTGGGCATGCTTGTTTTAGCTGGAAATGCCCATTCGCCCACCAATATGGTGGCAAAGCCCAATTTGAAAGTCTACAACAAAGTGGACAAAACCTTTGCTTTTACAGGCGACCAATTAACCTATACTTTGACCTATCGAAACTACGGTTCGGTCGATGCTGCAAACACGGTATTAAAATTCGGTATTCCTGCTGGTTTTCAGTATATAAGCTCTACCAAAGGGTCTCTTGTAGGCGATTCGGTGGTTTGGAATGTGGGTACAGCCAAAGGTTTCAAGACGGGAGCCCTCTCTGCTACGACCGATAGCATGAAAGTAATTCTTCGAATAGGGACAAATGCAACAGGTCAATATTGTGTGAAAGCCAGAATAGGATGCAGCAACGGTTTTGGCTCTTTTTCAAACGAATATCCGAACAATAAAACGGCTGTGATGGAGCGCAACTGTGTGGATGTGATTAAACGTGCCTTGCGTATCAACAAAACAGCCGACAGGAAACAATATAACCCAGGACAGGACATCAGATACAAAGTGGTATTTGAAAATTCGAGTGATGCAGGATGGTTGAATGGAGGAAGACCGGGCGTGAATGTTTCTTTTGCCCATGACGGAATTGCTTCCCCTTCTAGTGCAAACCAGTCTTGGATAAAAGTGCGCTTATTTCACGATGCCGATGAGGCTTATATAGATTATGGCAACTACCGAATTTCATATTTTGTAAACGATCCTGCTATCAACTGCTACACAGGTGCTACGGGTTGTACAACAGGTTGGAGTTTGGCCAATACTATTTTGGAAGGTGGTGTAGTAAGCAATGTGAAAGTATCGCAAGAAAACCTTGTAGCGGGTTCGGATGCCAATGGCAAGTGGAACCAGCGTTTTGTGGTGCAATTTGCGCCCCAGTTGGCCACTACTACGCAGCATCTTTCCAGGTATTTCGGATTGAATAACCGTATTCACGAAGGCGGACTTCAGCCCATGAGAGGGGTATGGCGTTGGTTTACCAGTAATTATGCCAACATAGATTGGAGCGACGACTGGAGCTGGGATGCTAGTGTAAGTAATCCAGACGGAGGACTTTATTTTCCTGTAGGCGATGATTATACCGACATCAACAACCCGGGTACGCCCATTACTACCTGGCATAGAAGTGCTTGCGAGGTGGCACCCAAGATATTTAAAAAGGTTTTGGTAGAAGAATGGGACGGCTACACTTGGCGTCGTATTTTAGGCAATGGGCCTGCACCGGGAAGGGATGTGAACAATGTGATAGTGCGCGACACCTTGCCACTTGGGGTTACTTTCAAAAGTTTTATTCGTCAAAATCCACAGGGCATCAATGCGACAACTTCGGTTTCGGGAGGGCGCACCATCATCACTTGGACAATTCCAAAGTTGCAAGTGAACGTAAAAGATTCCCTGCTTTTTATTGCAACAGTAAATGGCACTAACCCATGCAGCGATCCAGATAAAAACATAGTAAATAGAGCTTGGATTGAAGGAGGAACAGAATCGGCCATTGCCGAGTCTGATACCATTACCGTTACATGTTCGCCTGTGGTCATTTGCCCAACTGCGGGTTCTTTGACAAAAAGTTCAGATAAGGCCAGTTATTCAGTGGGGCAAACGGTGAAATACAGTATGACCTTTACCCAAAATATTGGAAGCATTGCCAATCCAAGCTTGAGCGCCAATACCGATTGGACTACACAATCGGGAGGGGGCGCAGTTTTCGGTGGTTCTGGTTTGAGAAATACAGCTAATCAAGACTTGGTTGTCACGCACGACTACGCTTACGGAACCAATACACTAGGAAATGGAATAGAAGGAACGTTGCAAATGACGCAATATGCCAAGTGTGCATTGGTGGTGAGGCATTCTGGAGGGCCGATAGCCAATGGTGTTTATATTTCAATCAAGCGAGACAATGCCGATACTAAAATCGACATATTCAATGGCACCACCAAGCTGAATACCGCTACATTTTCAGTGCCATTTCAAGCTGCCAATTACGATTTTCGAATTAAACTGAACGGAGCACAACTTGATTTTTGGTTGGTAGCTTCGGGCAATACCTTTGCGGCTTCACCAAATGTGAGCCAAACGGGTATTCCCATCCGAAATGGCTATGCTGGATTTGCGCATGGCAATCTTTTTGGCGATGCCTATGCTACTCACACTTTGCAAAGTTGGAAATCACAGCTCGATGCTGCTTTTGATGTAGAAGTTACCGATGCTGTACCTACGGGGATTACGGGTGCCACCAATATTTCGGCCTCAGGTGTTTTGACAAGTGGCACTATCAAATGGACATTGGCTTCTGGCAAAGCCAACCCTATGGTTTTTGGTACCACTCGAACTTTGACTTGGGACGGCACTTACAATGCTTGTCAAAAAATCACCAATGTGGCCTATGCCAATACGAGAGGAATTGCTGGAAATCAGTTCGGTGCTTGTTATGACATCACTTGCGCTTCTACTACTACCTGTACTCCGCCATCTACGCCATTATTGTCTGGTGTTGTGTACTGTTTGAACGATGCCTTGGTGCCTGTTCCTGTACCGAGTACCTCTGGCAACACCTATGTATGGTATGCTGCTTCCTTGGGAGGTAGTCCTGTCGTCCCTGACTATGGTAGCAGTTTGGTAGGTACCCGTACCTATTATGTGGCCGAGCGTACACCGCTTAATGGCGGTTGCGAGAGTACCACGCGTGCTCTCGTCACTGTGGTGACCAAGGCATTGCCATCTCCCACCGTTCTTTCGCTCACGCAGCCAGTCTGTATTCCTGGAACCGGTACTATCACGGTAAGCTCGCCTACTGGTATTGGCTTTACCTACAGCCTCGACGCGACTAATTTTCAAGCTAGTACTGTTTTTGGGAACCTTTCTCCTAATACCTACACCGTGACATCTCGAAATGCTGACGGTTGTACCTCTAAAAGCACGGCTACTTTGAACCCAGCCAATCCTCCTACTGCCACGGTGGTACAGCCCACCTGCGCTACTGCCACGGGATCTGTCACGGTCACTTCACCCACGGGTACGGGATTGACATACAGCCTCGACGGAACGAATTTTCAAGCTAGCACGACTTTCAGCGGCTTGGTATCTAATACCTACACGGTGACGGTTCGTAACGCTTCTGGCTGCACGTCCACGGGCACGGCCACGGTGGCTGCGGCCCCCACCAAGCCGTCAGTTCCTGCCACTACGGTCACGCA
>JBIKRJ010000267.1:0-2636 GCA_044349205.1 Cytophagales bacterium
CTTCAATGCCCACCAAGGCACAAATATCGCCAGCCGATACAGATGCCACTTTCGATTTGCCCAATCCTTCAAAGGTGTGTAATTCTTTTATTTTCACCCTTTTAGTAGAACCGTCCGATTTGGTCAAAGCATACTGGCCGCCTTCTTTCAGTTCGCCCCTAAACACCCTTCCAATGGCAATACGGCCTGTAAAGCTCGAAAAATCCAAAGAGGTAATTTGCATTTGAGGAGTTCCTTGGTGAGCTGGCGCAGCGGGAATATGCTCCACTATGGCATCTAGCAAGGGAACAATGTCGGTTGTGGGCTTTTTCCAGTCGGTGCTCATCCAACCGGCCCTTCCCGAACCATATAAAGTAACAAAATCCAATTGGTGCTCGGTAGCACCCAAGTTGAACATCAAATCGAACACCTCTTCGTGTACTTCGTCGGGGCGGCAGTTTTCTTTGTCTACTTTGTTTACAATCAAAATGGGCTTCAAGCCTAAAGCCAATGCCTTGCTCAACACAAAGCGTGTTTGAGGCATGGCACCTTCAAAAGCATCGACAAGCAGAATAACGCCATCGGCCATTTTCAAGACACGTTCTACTTCACCTCCAAAATCGGCGTGGCCTGGTGTATCGATAATGTTGATTTTCACGCCCTTATAACGAACAGATACGTTTTTTGACACAATGGTAATGCCACGTTCCCGTTCTTGGTCGTTGTTGTCTAGTATTAGGTCGTCAAATACTTGATTGTCGCGAAATAGCTTGGAATAATGAATGATTTTGTCGACCAAAGTAGTTTTTCCGTGGTCAACGTGAGCAATGATCGCAATGTTTCTAATTTCTTGCATGTATTATTTTTTCAGGCCGCAAAGGTACGAATTTATTGCCAAGAAGCTAAAAAGAAATCTAAGATTGGCAATTCCCAACAGCAAAGTCAGAGAAATGGTTTCAGATTGAAGCCAAAAAGCGGCAAAATCATAAAAGCATCAAAATCAATTGTTTGCCATATTTCATATCGAAAAAATATTGGCTCATATTTTTACGAATTGGCTTATCTTTGCAACCCAATTTTTGTTTTGAAATGAGACAGCATTTGTTGAGCGAAGGAGCCAAAGAGTTGGCCTACGAAATAAGGGAAATCGTAAAGAAAGCTGTAAAAATACAGGCTTTGGGCACTCCTATTGTGTGGGAAAACATCGGCGACCCTATCCAAAAACACAGCCAAGTACCTTTGTGGATGAAAGAAATCATTGCAGGTTTGGCGATGGACAACAACACCTACAGCTACTGCCCAAGCAAAGGTGAACTAGAAACCCGAAAATTTTTGGCAAACCTGAACAATGTGCGTGGTGGTGTGAAAATCACAGCCGAAGACATCCTGTTTTTCAACGGCACCGGCGATGCTATTTCCAAATTGTATCAATTCCTAAAACCCAATTCAAGGGTAATAGGCCCCTCACCTGCTTACAGTACCCATTCTTCGGCCGAGGCTGCCCATGCCAATGCCGAACCCCTCACCTACAAATTAGATCCAAACAACCATTGGTATCCCGATTTGGACGATTTGTACTTGAAAGTAAAATACAACCCCAACATTGTAGGCATTCTCATCATCAATCCCGACAACCCCACTGGCATGGTGTATCCATACGAAACCCTAAAACGGATTGTAGAGATAGCAAAAGAGTTCAGCTTGTTTTTAGTAAGTGATGAGATATATCTCAATATTACTTACAATGGAGCAAAGGCTTATTCCCTAAGTGAAGTGATAGAAGATGTACCTGGAATCGCCATTAAAGGCATTTCAAAGGAATTGCCTTGGCCAGGCTCTCGCTGCGGCTGGATGGAATATTTGAACAGGGACAAAGACCCAGAGTTCGCTCGTCTTTGTTCGGCGATGGACAATGCCAAGATGTTGGAAGTGTGCAGCACCAAACTTCCGCAATTGGCTATCCCAAAGATACTTGCTGACCAAAGGTACATGCCTTACCGTATGGCGGAAAACCAAAAAATAGGACTCAGAAGCAAGGTCATTGCCAGCATTTTAGGGAAAATACCTCAGCTCAACTTCAACGAAACCTATGGGGCTTTTTACAACACTATGATTTTCAAAGAAGGGGTGCTAAAACGTTCCCAAAAGTTGAAAATTGACAATCCAGAAGCCAAAAAACTGGTGGAGGAATGGATTTCGGCTGACGATGTGGCTTTAGACAAACAATTTGTGTATTACTTGTTGGCGGCCAAGGGTATATGCGTAGTACCCATCTCTTCCTTCTGCTCCGACTTGCAGGGCTTCCGCGTCACCTTGTTGGAAGAAAATGAAGAATTGCTCACGCGTACCTTCACTACCATCCGCGAGGCGATAGAGGAATACATGGCGTCTTGAACCGGAATGGATTTGAGCTAAAAATCGCCAGAAACTGCGGCTTATTTTACTTTTTTTAATTCGGCATAATATTTTTTGCCCCTAATAAAATATTGCCACACGATGCTTTTGTACAAAATGTGTGGGCTTTCGAAATTGGAATCGTTCTTCCTACTTATTTTATCCAAATAAATAAAACTATATAGGGCGTTGTGAGCCCTCCATATAGCTTTTACAGAATCGAAACGGCATTTTAAAAAATGTTCAACACCTGCAATCCCATC
>JBIKRJ010000268.1:0-2615 GCA_044349205.1 Cytophagales bacterium
ACCCGAAGGTGGGCAAGTGATTCCACCATCCGAAATAGATATGGTCTTGCTTCCTCTTATTACTTTCGACAAAAACGGCCACAGGCTGGGCTATGGTGGTGGCTTTTACGACCGATACCTAGCCCAATGTATCAAAGCCACAAAAATTGGACTCAGCTATTTTGAACCCATAAACGAGCTACCCGAAATAAACCAATACGATATACCTATGGACTATTGCATTACGCCTCATAAAATTCACAAATTCTCCAATTAACCCATTTTCAAACTATTGCCACATCTCTTTCTCAAAAAAATCAAAATGTGCTTATTATTCTTTATCAAGGTTTGGAATATAAATTAACCTATATAAATTTGCACTTCAGCAGATGAGTTTAGAGTTTTATTTACTTTTTCCATTTGCTCGATTCTATCTACTGACTAACGAATTCTTAATCCAAGTGCGTTTTTTTGTACTTATTTCGTATTAGTTCAGATTTTGACCAATTATATTTCAACACCCTCTGCGATGAAATCAAAAGTTTCTATCCTCACGATACTTTTATGTGCTGTTTTAGGTATACAGACGATGGCTCAAAAAACAACCGAGCACGTTACGAAAGAGGTAGAGATTAAGCCAAATTACAAGCAGATAATAGGCTACGTTACTTCGTGGGAACATTACAAAAGGGGCGGTTTGGCGATACCCCAAAACATTGATTTTTCGAAATATACCATTGTCAACTATTCATTTTTCCAAACCGATACTCTTGGCAAAATATGGGGTACCGATGAATGGGGTGATTCCATCCTTTTGCGTGGCCAGTACGACTGGGGAAATCCTGTACAACCTGCTTTTTATCCCAACACTTCCCTTATCGATTTGGCTCATGTGGCGGGTGTCAAAATTATGCTTTCCATAGGCGGCTGGACGCTTTCGGAAGCTTTTCCAAAAATGGCCGCCACACAACAGGGGCGCTCCAATTTTGCCCACAATTGTGTAGGTCATTTGGCACGTTACGGTTTCGACGGCATCGACATAGACTGGGAATACCCTTGCTACGAAGAGCACAAGGGCACGCCTGCCGACAAAGAGAATTTTACCCTGCTTATGAAAACCATCAGGGATTCGATAGATGCCTATGGCGCCAAAATCAAGACTAAATTTTTGCTAACTGCCGCTTTTGGTGCTCAAGACATTCGGAACCAGGCTATTGAATGGGACAAGTTGAAAGAGTTTATGGACTATTTCAACATGATGACCTATGACATGAACGGCTCTTGGAGCGAAAATGCCTCGCACAACTCGCCATTGACTGCACCTGCCGAAGGCGATACCAACTCGCTTGAAAATTGCTTCAAAAGATTGGTGGAAAAATACGGGGTTCCTCCTTCCAAAATCAATATGGGAGTACCTTTTTATGGCAGAAGTTTAAAAGGCAAAGAAGGCGTGAAACTTGATTTGTACGGAAAGGTACATTCGGGCCAAACCGACGACGAAACCTTTGTACCCGACTTGGGCGGTGCCAACTATTACAACATTTTGTTGAACAAAGACAAGTTTGAAGAAAAATGGGATGAAAAAGCGCAAGTACCTTATATGGTGGGTAAAAACATCAATACATTTCTTTCATACGACAATCCCGAATCTGTAAGGCGTAAAGCCCAGTTTGTAAATGCCAACGATGCAGCTGGTGTCATCATTTGGGAAATTTCAGGCGATTTTATTGAAAAGACACCCGGTGATGGCGTCATAGGTTCCACTCCGCTCATAGATGCTTTGAACGAAACATTGCTTACACCCAAGAAAAAATCGATTCCGAAACGCTGGCGCGAACCTGTTGCGGAAGTGCAGCGCGAAAAAGGTTGGAGGACTAAAGCGGTAAAACAAAACTTTAAAAACATCTTCAAAAGGGAAACTGCTCCTGCTCAACCTTCTGATGAAGAGCCTATTGTACTTGTAGATATTTTAGAGAAAAAGGAAAAGGCAATTGTGGTGAAAGAAGAAAAAGAAAAAGGCTGGAGAACGAAAGCCATAATGCAAAACCTTAAAAACATCCATAAAAAAGAAGAGACGACCAACTGATATGTGGGTCTGAAAATCATTTTTTGAATATTTAAAGAGCGTATTGATGTCAAAAAATTACTTTGTAAAACTCTCTGCTACCTTCATTTGCTTACTTTGTTGGAAAAGTATTTGGGCGCTATCCCCTACCGATAGCCTTGGCAGAAGACCAGACGATTTTGTAATTCCGAGCAACCCTTCGGTCGTGCAACCCGGCATACTGAACAGCTACCTAAAAAGCCTTCGAGTAAAATCGGTTGTGCAAAATTCTACTGCTAATCTAAAGCCGCCCAAGCAAGGCATTTTGGCTCAGGAACTTGTGGTGTCGGGCAAAGTAAGGTTTAGTCCTATATTCCGCAGCATGGAAAATGCCTACAGCGACATGCGTACTTCCAAGCAAAACCTTTCTTTTGTCGATTATCCAAGTGGAGGGAACGCGATTGCCCAAGGTGCCTATCCGCTTTTAGAGTTGAACTTGGCAAGCAAACTCACCAAAAATGTCGATTTCAACATTGGATATTCTTATTCTTACGGATTCAGCGGAAATGATTCAACTGTAAACAATAAATCC
>JBIKRJ010000269.1:0-2611 GCA_044349205.1 Cytophagales bacterium
CAATGTTTACTTGCAGCTATTAGATCAGGAATCGAAGAAACTCGATAGTATTTTGGGCAAACTTTTGGTGGTCAAAGACCTAAAAACCAACAACATCAAAATTGAGAAAATCAACTTCAACGAGGTGCTGGACAAATCGCTCAAATACCTCAAATACGTGCAAGATTTCGAAAACATCAACATCAAAGTGCAGGTTGACAATACTTTGGAATTCCAGTCTGACGAAAACTTGCTCGAACTGGTCTTTATGAACTTGATAGACAATGCCATTCAGTTCCGCGACGAAAACAAGCCTTCTACCAATATTTTGGTGGACATATATCCCGAAAACAACTTTGTGACGGTGCGCATCAAAGACAACGGCATAGGCATGGAAGAAACTATTGTGAACCAAATTTTCGACATGCACTTTAGAGGCAACGAACGCTCTACCGGCACAGGACTTGGCCTTTATATTGTGAAAACTGCCGTAGATGCTTTGAACGGGAAAATATATGTGCAGAGTAAAATTTCGGAGGGCACCGACTTTATATTCAGTTTGCCCAACAAAATGCTGAGTAAATCTTTGATGGTTTAAATAGGCAATCTACTTCTTTTCAGCAACTGCCATTTTATCTAAAGCGGCTTTTAACTTGCTTACCAATTCTTTTGAAGCTTCGGCCAAAGGCAATCTCACATAGGGTTCACAGGCACCCATCAAACTTAGCACCGCTTTAGCGCCTACCGGATTTCCCTCGGCATACAACAAAGGATTCAAATCGGTGAAATCTAAAAGCAAACGCCGTGCTGTTTCAAAATCATTTTGCAAGGCTGCACGAATCATATTCGAAAAACGATCGGGGAAAAGATTGGGGAGTACCGCGATAGACCCCTTGGCGCCAATAGCAATCATAGGAACGGCCAACAAGTCGTCGCCAGCTATCAACATAAAATCGTCGGAAGTGTGCCTCACTATTTCCATGCACTGGGTCAAATCGCCCGAGGCTTCTTTTACCCCAAAAATATTGGGATGAAGTGACAACCGCGAAATGGTTTGCACGCTCATGTTGATACCGGTTCGGCCAGGAATATTGTACAACAAAACGGGCACCGGACTTGCATCGGCCAAGGCTACATAATGACGATATACCCCTTCTTGTGAAGGTTTGTTGTAATAAGGGCATACCGAAAGAATACCGTCTATTCCGTCGAAATTCGTTTCCCGTATGATTTCAAGAAGTTCTTCGGTATTGTTTCCGCCCAAACCAAGCAGCAAGGGCACACTACCATTGTTCACTTTTTTAACAAAAACGATAATGTCTTTTTTTTCGGTTTTGGTGAGCGTAATGGGTTCGCCAGTAGTGCCTAAAACAGCCAAATACTCCACTCCACCAGCCAAACCATTCTGTATAATTCTTTCAAGAGCAGGGAAATCGATGCGTAGATTTTGGGTAAAAGGAGTAATGAGAGCCAAACCTGTTCCCGTAAATTTTGTAAGAATGTCGCTTTTCATGAGGAAATTCAATCGGACTAATGAAAGCAAAATAAAGACTTCTTCGCATTAGTCGGTCGGCAAAGTTACGAAATTGTGACGGCTTGCTAAACTATGTGCGCGAAAGTCATTCGCAAACGATTAAACTTTTAACTTTGATTTTTGAACCAATAAAATGGGCATACGTTCCGTCTTAGCCAAACCTTTCGCCGCTTATATTAGAAAAGACATTCATAAATGGGCTTCAAAACCCGTGGAAACACAGTGGGCAGTTTTTGAGTATTTGCTGAAAAACCTTAAAAAAACGGCTTTTGGAAAAGAAAAAGGATTGGATTCTGTATTCACCTATGACGACTTCAAAAAACGGATTCCTATACAAGACTACGAAGGTTTCAGCCCCTATATCGAAAGAATAAAAAAGGGCGAGCTAGATGTTTTGTGGCCTGGCCGTCCGCTGTATTTTGCCAAAACTTCGGGTACTACATCGGGTACAAAATTCATTCCGCTTACCAAAGAGTCGGTTCCTTACCACATCAATTCGGCACGCAACGCCATTTTGTGTTATGTGCACGAAACTGGAAAAGCCAATTTTCTCGACAAGAAACTTATTTTTTTGTCGGGCAGTCCCGAACTGGACAAGTCGGGAATTGTACCTTACGGCCGATTGTCGGGTATAGCCAGCGACATGGTGCCCGCTTATTTGCGTAGCAATCAGCTACCTAGCCACACTACCAATTGTATGGAAGATTGGGAGGAAAAACTAGAGAAGATAATCGACGAGACAATAGACAAACCCATGAGCCTTATTTCAGGCATACCGCCATGGGTTCAAATGTATTTCGACCGAATACAAGCCAGGACTGGCAAAAAAATAAAAGAGGTTTTTCCCAAATTCGAACTATTCATTTACGGCGGAGTTAATTTTGAACCTTACAAAGCCAAATTGTTCGATTCTATTGGAAAAACCATTCCAAGCATTGAAACCTATCCTGCCTCCGAGGGTTTTATTGCCTACCAAGACTCGCAACAGGAAAAAGGACTTTTGCTTTTGTTGCAAAATGGCATGTTCTACGAGTTCATTCCGCTTGAAGAGTATTACAACGAAAACCCTACCCGCCTGCACATAGGCCAAGTGGAATT
>JBIKRJ010000270.1:0-2609 GCA_044349205.1 Cytophagales bacterium
CGGGGCAAATTGAATCGGAAGCTGAAAGGATGGTTGGTTTTGCAGGACTTGGATTGGTAATAATTTGAATGGAATCTTCCCCAATACATGAAACGTTATTCACCTTTAATAATAACTTTCCAGACGTTTTGATGGTAGTAACTGGCGTGTTGGCAACAAGTACATTGTCCAATGTCCAGACATTGCCCAGAGGTGAGTTAGAAGAAACTTTGATGCTGTCGCCCGAGCAAAATGGGATAGAACCCGAAACAATACTTATTTTGATGAGGCTACTAAAAGGATCTACACTGGCAGAAGTATCGCTTGAACAGCCAGTAGCGGTTTCTTTCACTACAACTTTGTATTGGGCTGAATTGTTGGCAATAAGCGTATCAGTTGTACCCTCGATGATGTTGTTTTTGTACCATCGAAAAGTGTACCCTGCCGAATATTGAGTAGAAAGTTTGGCAGGTGGCGCTACTGCACAAACCCCGTCAATAACGGGCACAGCAGGTTTTGAGATTATCTTAAACTTAATAGTATCAGAATTCAATGACTTACAACCATTAGCTCCATTTGCCACTACATAAAAATCTGCATCCACCGAAACTTGCAATGTATTGTCTCCCGATTTTACCAATGCGCCATTTCCAAACCAATCGAAATTGGCGATAGACCCTGAAGTAGCAGTTAAAATGGATGTTTGTCCTTGGCACACAGGCGACACACCTGCCAATGTAGGTTTGGAAGGTGAGGGTAAAATAGTGACCAAGGCAGACGTAGTATCGGTACAACTCCCTGAAGTGGCGGTGTATATGACTCGATATGTACCGCTGGTACTACCCGATGGCAGAATATTTCCAGAAGTTGGATCTATAGATAAGCCCAAAGGCAATGAAGTAAAAGTGCCTGCATCGCCTGAAGTGGTGAAGTTAGGGCTAAGGACTGTGGTACTTGCATCGCAAATGGGTGAAGAATAGTTGAAGCGTCGTGCAGTTGGAACTTTAAATAAACTTATTTTGAAAGATGCTGTGTCGGTACAACCTTGGTTTGTGACACTGTTGAGAATTGTATATGAACCTGGAAAGGAGGATTTCAAGTCTATTTCGCCCGTCGCAGAATTCAAATTGAGCCCCGCTGGCTGAACTGTAAAGGTGCTACCTAAAGGAACAGTAGCAGGTTTGGGATTGGCTTCACTTTGGCAATACGCAGGTTTGGGATAACTGAAAGTAGGAACAGGCAATGGTTTGACTACTACGAATGTGCTGTCTTTGTCTCCCTCACATCCATTTACTGAAAGCGTTACCGAATACAATCCTTCCTTGAGTGATGTCGCATTAGCAATTACTGGGTTTTGCACGATGCTACTAAAACCATTTGGCCCCGACCAAGCATAGCTTATGCCAGAAATAGAAGAAATCAGAGAAATAGTATTTTTTTCGCACACCCTTAGCGTATCCAAACTTTTCGCTGTTGTAGGCAAGGGTTTTATCACAATTGGCATCGATTTGACGGCACTGCTACATGTGCTAGATATGGCGGTCACTTGCAACGAACCTGCACTTGCTGTAGCACTAAAGTCGAGCGTAACACTGCTTCCGGTGGTGCCTGTAGTAAATGTGACACCAGTACCCGTAAAAGCCCAATTGTAAGTCAAATCACTTGCAACAGGATTTACAGCATATACTACCGCTTTTGCACCTTGGCATATCGTATCTTTTCCTAAAATAAATGGAGTTGCAGGAATGGGTTTTACCGAAACCTTGGTGGTTTGTGGTTGCGACGGACAGGAATTGACAGTGGCCACAACTTCGTAAGTGCCCGAGTCTGAAAGGGCAACTGGATTGATTGTAAGATTTTGGGTGTTTACCTTGCTGCCTCTAGGCAATGTCCATTCGTAATTGGCTGCACCACCTATGGGAATACTTGCAGTCAAATTCAGAGAAGTACCAGCACATACCGGACTATTACTTCCTATGCTTGGCGTAAATACAGGAACAACTTTCAAGTTTACAGAACCAGGCAAACTTTTGCATCCTGCTGCGTCGGTTACAACAAGCGTATAGTTGCCTGAATCTGAAAGCACAGCATTCACTTTGCTTATATTCTGAGTACTTAAAGTCGAAGCATTGGGCAATGTCCAAGTGTAAGTGTTGGCTGTTGTATTGGCCGAAATAATAAAAGGATTGCCCACGCATACTGGGTTGAAATTGGCTGTTGGCGCAGGCGTATTGGGCAAAGGATTGACCAAAATAGAAATCGCCCTCACTTGACTTGTGCAACCAAGCGCTACCGACCTCACTTCCAAATTTCCAGGAGTGGCAGTACTTGCATAATCCACCAATACATTATTCAAATTACTTGGGTTGGTAAAAGTGACGCCAGTACCAGTGTAACTCCAAACATAGGCAACAGAGGGGTCGTTTACGACAGCATATGAAACTCCAGTTTGACCCGCACAAACGGGATTAGCCACGGGCAACACAAAATCACTTGGAATAGAAGGTGGGGCATTGGTTACCACCTTCACAGTTGAGGGCAAGCTGGGGCAGCCCGTGACGCTCGTCGCCACCACCGTGTAGTCTATCGTACCCACCACCGTCGACACAAAGGCCGTAGGCTTGCGAACC
>JBIKRJ010000082.1:0-9807 GCA_044349205.1 Cytophagales bacterium
ATAAATGTACGAACTAAGGGGCGAGTAATCAAACTTTCCCTGATTTGGAACTGAAATTTATTTTAATCCTTCTTTTATCAGGGAAACATTGGCTTTGAACATCCCAATGTATGTTCCTTCGGGTGTATTGCCAGCGCCCAAAGCATCGGAATACAAGCTTCCGCCAATACGAATATGGTGTCCTTTTCTTTTACACCCTTCAATTACCGAATTGATGGCTTTTTCAGACACTGAAGTTTCGATAAAAACCGATTGTATATTGCGTGCGACCAAGGTTTTGGTCAGGTTTGTGATTTCGCTGAGCCCATATTCCGAAAGTGTTGAAATGCCCTGAAGTCCAATGACTTCCATACGGTATCTTTTGCCAAAATAGCCAAAAGCATCGTGGGCAGTAACCAATACTCTTTGTTTGGCAGGAATACTTCCGATGTCGCGCATCACTTGCTCATCGAGTAGTTGCAGTTGTTTGTCGTAAGCGGTGGCATTTTGATGAAAAAATGCACAGTGAGCTGGGAAGTGTTTCGATAGATTTTTCTCTGCTTCTTGCACGCAGTATCGCCATAGCTGCACATCGAACCAAATGTGGGGGTCGGGTATTCCGTGGCTCGCATCGGCCAATAGCAATAGATTTTTTGGGATGCCATCGCTTACGGCAACCACTTTTTTGGTGCGTTTCAGTTTTTGAAAAATCTCGACCATTTTTCCTTCTAGGTGCAAACCGCTGTAGAAAATAATATCCGCATCGGCCATTTTTTTCAAATCGCTAAGAGAGGCTTTGTACAAATGAGGGTCTACACCTGGTCCCATCAAAGCCGAAACTTCGGCCTTGTCGCCCACGATATTTTGTACCATATCGGCTATGTGCCCAGTGGTGGTCACAATCTTTGGTCTGTTGGTTTCTTTGGGTTTGTTTTGGCACGAAAAAAGAAGTAGCGTTAGCAAATAGGGCATTAAAAAAGCAAGTGTAGGTTTCATCAGCATGAAATATAAATGTTGCGGGCCACTTGTTTCGACACAATGGTGCGCTTGCCATGATTGATGAGTATTTCTACCGAACCATCATATTCTACCCTGTCGGTAATTTCCAATGTACATTTCAAGCCAATTTCAAGCTTGTCCAAATGCTTTAAAAAAACGGGGTTGCTGTCTTGAACAGCCACAACAATTCCTTTTTCGCCTATCGAGGCTTCTTCCAAAGTTTTTTTTCTAGCTACATTCATGTTGCCCGTTTCATCGGGAATCGGGTCGCCGTGTGGGTCGTATTGCGGAAAGCCAAGAAATTCGTCGAGGCGCTGAATGAGTAGGGGAGAGTGAATGTGTTCCAACTGTTCGGCCACTTCATGTACCTGATCCCAATGAAATTTTAGTTTTTCGACCAAAAAAACTTCCCACAGTCGGTGTTTTCTAACTATCAAAAGGGCTACTTTTTTGCCCGTTTCAGTGAGCCTCACCCCTTGGTATTTTACATGCGTGATGAGGTTTTTTTGCGCCAGTTTCTTGTACATGTCTGTTACAGAAGCGGGCTTTGTTTTTAGGTAATCCGAAATATCGTTGGTAAATACCTCTTTTTGTCCGTTTTCCGACAAGTGGAAAATGGCCTTGATGTAGTTTTCTTCGGTAAAAGAGATGTTTTTGTCGCTCATCTCTACAAATTTACAAATTTTAGGTTACTCGAAAAAATATTTTAGGAATTGTCTATAATCTTGTCAAACAATCGGTTAGTATTTTTTCTTCGGCAAATTGCCAGGTGTGTTTTTTCGCATTTAGATTTCCATTGGGGTAAAATACCATGTTTTGTATGGCTTCGTGAATTTCAATTGGGTTTAGTTTTTGGTAATCGACCGACACATGGTTTTCAAATTCATGGCACAACGCTGTCCAAGGCTCATTTTTTTGAAGAAGCAGAGGCAGGCCAGCCGTCATGTATTCGTACAATTTCGTTGGGTATTTGTTTTGAATGTGCGACGCCAATCGGTTGGAAATGATTGCGAGATCAGAAATGAATATTTCTTCTTGTATTTCTTGGTGCGAAAGTGGGCACTTGCTCACTTTTAGATCGATATAGGGCTGCTGCTTGGTTGTTTCGCTCAATTTTTTCAAGATGTCTTTTTGATGACAGCAACCTATTATTTTCAGCCTGTATCGCGAGTCCAAGTTGTGTAAGGCTTCTGTCAGTTCCAGAGCTTCTAAAATTCCTGTTTCTACTGCTAAGGTGCCAGAGAATAAAATGTGTATGAGTGGTTTTGATGCAAGTTGTATCTTGTTTACACGTCTAAACTCAAGGCTTTTATTTTCAAGAATCAAATAGTTGTTTTTCAGAAACTTCAGTTCTTGGGTATAGCATTTTTCGGCCAACCAAAACTTATCGATGAAATGGGAGAGTAGGTTTTCCTTTGCTCGAATCCAGGTGGCCAAAAGTTGCCTGAAAACAGGATTTCCTTTTGAACTAGCTTTCGTGTTTGCAGCATAATTTTCTTGAATGTCGTACACGAGCTTTGAGCCAAATAAAAACTTGGACAAAACACTTATGAACAGAAGTTCTTGTGTGCATGCAACAATAAAATTTGGTTTGATTTTGAGGAGAAGTCCTAAAATGCGGAATGTCGAAAAGAATCGTTCTATTAATGTGGGAGATACTGGCTGAAGGGAATGAAAAAAGACATTGCGCACATTTTCAGTTAATTCATAGGTGGTGTCTCGGGCTATGATATGCACCTGTGCATGTGGGATTTTAGACAGACTAAGCCCAATTTTTTGATAGTGGCGTATGTCGTCCAATGGTTTTAAAACCGAGACAATCGCAATTTTCAAGATTCAAGAAAGAATAGTAAGACTACAGAAAAACTGTTTTCAAAGTTGTTTATGCAAAAAACATCAATTTTTTGCATAAAAAAACAAGGTTTTTAATTCAGCAGTAAAAACACAGGCAAGTGGTCTGATACTTTTCTTGCTTCTTTCAAGGTGGGGAAATTATTTGTAAAATCGATTCGGCCAGCTCTCAATATTTTGATTTGAGCTTTTTCAACAAGAAAGTTGTCGTAATCGTTGGCGAATTTCTCGCTTCCTTTAGGCTCCATTTTGATGGTTGTTTTCAAATTGTAAAGGGCAGGATATAGGCCGTGATATTTCAATTCTTCGAAAACGGAATTGGTTGAAGATAGATTGAAGTCGCCGGCAATTATCAGGTTGTCTTCTTTATACATATTGTCTAGTCTGTCCAATTCGGCTATTTCCAACCATGGCATTTTCTTTTTTGGCACGGTGTGCAGGTTTGCCAATAGCAGATTTTTGTTTTTGGCCTTGAATCGGGCCATGTAGGGTTCCCTATCTATATAATAATCGAGCGTGCTTTCCAACCAAGGCTTTCCTATTAATGTCACCGTCGAAGATTTCCAAAGGTATGCATAACACTCTGTTCCTCTGCCATTTGTAGGCCTACTCACTACGCTATTCCATTTTTTTCCATCTTTTTCAAGTAGCAATTCCAGCATTTCAATAGCATCGATGCCGTCTTGGTCTATTTGTACTTCTTGCACCATTACAATGTCAGCATCACGAATTAAACTTGCCATGAGACCAATTTTGGCTTTTTTCTGTATACCAAAATTTTGAATATTCCAAGAAACTATTTTTACTTGAGAAAATACATGACTATAAATAAATAGAAATGAAAAGGGTAGAATTTTGACATAAAATCTTGTTTGATGCATGGTAAAAGTGTTTTTTTTTAAAATATTATTTAGAGAAAAATGCCTCTACAAAGGCTTGTTTGTCAAATGTTTGTAGGTCGTCTATTTTCTCGCCTACCCCAATGTATTTTACCGGTATTTTGAACTCGTCGGAAATGCCTATTACGACGCCGCCTTTGGCTGTACCATCTAGTTTTGTAATGGCGAGCGAGGTGACTTCGGTTGCTTTGGTGAATTCTCGAGCTTGAATGGCGGCATTTTGTCCGGTACTGCCGTCCAATACCAAAAGCACTTCGTGTGGAGCTTCCGGAATGAATTTTTGTACCACTCTTTTTATTTTGCTCAATTCGTTCATCAAATTCACTTTGGTATGCAACCTACCTGCGGTGTCTATAATCACGATATCGGCTTGTGTATCAACGGCTTGTTTTACTGCATCGTAGGCCACCGACGAGGGGTCGGTGTTCATGCCGTGCGAGATAACGGGCACGCCAACTCTTTTGCCCCACAGTTTCAACTGGTCTACAGCGGCAGCACGGAAAGTGTCGCCTGCGCCAAGTACTATTTTGTAACCTCTTTTTTGGAATTGAGCAGCTAGTTTTCCAATAGTGGTTGTTTTGCCCACGCCGTTTACGCCTACTACCATTATGACATAGGGTTTGATATTTTGTGGCACTACAAAATCTTGACTTGTGTCGCCATGTTGGCTTGAAAGTAGCCCTGCTATTTCTTCTTTAAGAATAAGGTCCAATTCGTCCACATTCAAATACTTGTCTTTTTGAACACGCTCCTGTATTCTGTCTATGATTTTTAGCGTGGTGTCGATGCCCACATCGGCCATGACGAGAGTTTCTTCCAAATTATCCAAAACTTCCTCGTCGATAGTGGATTTACCTAAAACGGCACGTCCTAAATTGCCAAAAAACGATTCTTTGGTTTTCTCTAAACCTTTGTCTAGAGATTCTTTTTTATCTTTTGATGAGAAAAAATCGAATATGCCCATAAGCAAAAAAAGTCCCACAAGGGACTTTTAATAATTGGAAATAAAGTGAAATTATGACTTTATGAATTCCTGAACCTGATCAAGTTTTACGATTTCTTCTTTGAAAGTGTAAGCACCAGTCTCAGACGACTTGATGGCTTTGATAACCTTGGCAAATTTCTCACCACCTTCTTTTTTCAGGGTTGCAACTACTTTCTTAGCCATTTCTCAGTATTATTTAATTTCTTTGTGAACAGTCATTTTTTTCAAAATGGGGTTGTATTTCTTCAACTCCAATCTTTCCGTAGTATTTTTACGGTTTTTGGTGGTGATGTACCTTGAAGTACCAGGCTGCCCAGAAGCTTTGTGCTCTGTACATTCCATAATCACTTGTATGCGGTTACCTTTGCTCTTCTTAGCCATTGTTAATCAATTATTTGCTTGAGAATTTTCCCTTTTCTATCGATGCTTTAAGAGTTGCCTCCAAACCATTTTTGTTGATGGTACGAATGGCAGAAGTTGAAACCCTTAATTCAATCCAACGATTTTCAGCTGCCAAGAAAAATTTCTTTTTCTTTAGGTTTATATCGAACCTTCTTTTGGTTTTGGCATTCGATACGGAAACGTTGTTTCCCGACCTAGGCTTTTTACCAGTTATTTGACAAACTCTTGCCATAATGTATCTTTTTCAAAATTGAGGTGCAAAAGTAGGAAATATATTTTTGATGTGGAAATAAGGTTCGAAATTTATTGTTCGGGGGTGTAAAATATTTCTACTTGGAAAATGCTGCTAGTAGCTTCTAGTTTGTCGTAAATCCTACGATTTACAAGCAAAAGGACACTATCGTCTGAAGTGGTATTGCCCACAACTGTGGCATGCACCGAATTGTTGTTCAACTTGTTTTTCAGCAACATAATAGTGCCAATGGGGGCATTTTTGTGCATCACCTTGAACAATAAGTTGTTGTCAAATGTCTCGTCCAATTTTGCAATGCCCGCTTCTGTAATTGAGGGGTAGCCTGTCGCATTTATTTTTTTCTCGCTTTTGGGTTCTGGAATGGTTTTGGCCGTTTCGGGGCTGGCTACAGGTATTTGGTTGGTCATTTCTTTTCCAGCTTTAGGTGTTTTTTGCGGGATAGTGAGTATTTGACCGGGCTTTACACTGCTGCCTGTTTGGTTTGCGTTTACAATATCGGCTATCGAAACATTGTACAACTTGCTGATTTTGAATAGTGTTTCCCCTTTTTTTACTTCGTGTGTAATGGCATTTTCATTGCTTTCTGATTCTTTGTTGACAGGAGCAAGGGTTTTTTCGGTTTGTGTTTCAGTGAGCGCGTTTTGTTTCAAAGGCAGATACAGTTCGTCACCCACTTTCAAAGTATTTATTTTGGGATTCAAGGCCTTTATCTCGTTTACATTCAGGGCATACTTGCGCGCGATGGCATACAGGGTTTGTCCTTTTTCTACTTTGAATACCATTACTCTTCTGCCATTTAGAGTTTCGGTACGAAGCGAATCGGAGGCAAAAGCGGTAAAAGTGCAAAGAAACAGGCAGATAAATAAGCGTATTTTCATGTATTGTTGGTGTTTGCTATTGGAGTGCCACAATAAAAAGTTCGTTTTTGTCTTTCACAAAACTAAGCAAAGCATCGGAAACATGGAAAGTACCTGCTGCCAATCCTTTGCTGCCTTCATGTAGGCAAATGTGAAGCAATTCATCCCCACCCGAACTGGTCACAAGCAAGTAATTGTCGTATTTTTTTTCGTTTTTAACGAAATATGACACGATGATGTGTGCAGTCGTTTCCAGATATTCTAAAAAGTCAGTTGGTTGAAGATGAGTGTATTGGCTTATGAAAAAGGCAATGTCTGCAAAATAGGGTTCGTCTTTGGTCACGATATTGGCAACAAATGAATTGTTTTTTTTGTATTTTGGCTCAAAAGAAGTTTCCTGACCTGTGAGCAAATCAATTTTCAGCACCGTGTCTAAAGAGCCAAGAGAATTTTTGGCCAGAAGGATTGCGTCTTCTACATTCACAAAAGTGAGAAATTCATTTTCCCATTGCCACTCGTTTTTTTCGGAATCCCACACTTTTATTCCCTGATGAATGGGCAAGTCTTGTTGTAAAAAACCATGAAAAACAACGCTATTGCCCACCAATGCCTCTACACCTGACCACCAGTCTAGCTGGGTGTCTATTTTTTTTAGGTTGAAAGTGTCGTCTAAAAAGTAAAATAATACCTGCTTATTTCGTTCTTCCCTAAGTTCTATCAGATATGATTTGGTGTCTGACAAAGAAGGGATTAGCCGCCAAATGGGATATTCGAAAGAATGTTGGAAAAGGATTTGCAAAGCTTGTTTTGTAACTTGGGCAAAAATAGAGAAAATGAACAGGAATGTATTTCTAGGTTCGTTCTTTTGCCTTTTTTTATTGGCAATGGGCTTACAAGCCCAAGAGCGGGTGTTGTATATGAAAATAGAAGGGGAGATAGACCCTCGTAGCACGCGATATGTAAAACTTGCCCTAATGCAAGCCGAAACTGCAAAGGCAGGGGTTGTGCTGGCCGAAATCAACACGTTTGGCGGTAGGGTAGACGATGCCGACAAAATAAGAACGATGCTGCTCGAGAGCAAAGTGCCTGTGTTGGCTTTTATCAACAAAAATGCCGCCTCGGCAGGTGCCTTGATATCAATTGCTTGCGATAGCATATATATGGCCAAAGGAGCCAATATAGGCGCCGCCACAGTGGTCATAGAAGGCACAAGCCAGGCCGCGCCCGACAAATACCAGTCGTACATGCGATCTATGATGCGATCTACGGCTCAGGCCAATGGCCGTAATCCTCAAATTGCCGAAGCCATGGTAGACCAAAACCTAAAGTTGGACAGTACCATAAAAAAAGATGGTCAGGTAGTGACGTTCACCACAGAGGAAGCCATTCGGTTTGGATTTTGTGACGGCGAGTCAAATGATGTAAAAGAGGTGTTATCTAAAAGCGGCCATGCTAATGCGCTTATCGAAAACTTTGAACTGGACTGGGTAGAAAAAGTGGTGGCTTATTTTCTGAATCCTGCCCTCAGTAGTATTCTCATTATCTTGATATTGGGCGGTTTGTATTACGAAGTACAAGCACCTGGTTTTGGATTCCCGATTGTGGTTTCCATTGTGGCAGCTCTGTTGTATTTTATTCCTTATTACCTCACAGGATTGGCGCAAAACTGGGAGATATTGTTGTTTTTTGTGGGATTGGTGCTGCTTTTGTTGGAAATACTGGTGATACCTGGTTTTGGTGTTGCAGGCATTTCGGGCATTGTGTTGGTATTGCTCTCCCTGTTCTTGGTCATGCTGAACAACGATTTTTTCGATTTTAGTTTTGTGCCCGATACGGTCATTTTGCATGCTGGCATTAGTTCGGCCATAGCATTGGTAGGTGTAACCATTTTTCTTTTTTGGGCTCTAAGCCAGTTGGCGACCAACAAGCGAATGGCCAAAATAGCTTTACAATCTAAAATGGACAGCAAGGAAGGGTATTCTGCTGCCAATAATTTGACCGCAGTCTTGGGGAAACAAGGCATAGTCGTTTCGGAATTGCGGCCTTTTGGGAAAATAGAGATAGACGGGGAGTGGTTTAGTGCTATTTCCAGTGCTTCTTTTGTGCAAAAAGGCACTCTGGTAGAGGTGGTAGGACAAGAGTACAACAATTTGAAAGTGAAGACTTTAAGTGTTTAAAGCTTTTTCTTTAAAAGTTTCTGCGCTACGCTAACATCTTGACTAGCAACCGAACATGCCGAACAGCTGGTGTCCCTAAAATAATGTTTCTTTTGTGATAAAACCATTATTTACAATTATACAATTCATAATTCCGAGTTTATATTTTTCAGTGGGAGCTGGTAGACCATTTTTCTTAACTTCCATCCCAACTTTTGGTACATAATAGGGTTCTATCAACAGTACTTCAATTTCTCCTTTGTCAGTTTTGAATTTTGTCCAATTTTCCTTTTTTGGAGTGTTAGAGAATGAATTTAATTCGATTGTTAAACTTGAAATTTTAGATTTGATTTGACCAATTTCTAGTTCAACTTCAGTAATTAATTGTTTGTAACCTTCTATTGCATTTTTTTTATTAATTAAATATTCTTTTAATTTATTTAATTCTATAATTTTTTTCTCTCTAATGACCTTTCGAGTTTCTTCTTCCTTTCTTCTTTTTTCTGCTTCGTTTCTCCTTTTTAAATCCGCTTCTTCTGCTGCTTTTTGTTCCGGTGTTTGATATTTCCTCTTAATTTCTTCTTCTTTTCTTTTTAGTTCTTCTTCATATTTTTTTTTCAACTCATTTTCAAAATCAGAAGAATTCGATGTGTTTGATTTGCTGTTTCTTGATTGAAATGTCTTGAAATCGAAATTTGCCCTTTTCTCGTGATTCGACAAAGTTTCATAAGCTTCTTGGATTTCCTTAAATCGTTCGGTAAAAAAGGCATCTCCTTCATTTTTATCTGGATGAAATTTTAGAGACAATTTTCGATATGCTTTTTTTATTTCTTCAGGTGAAGCATTGTTGTCAATCCCAAGTATATAGTAATAGTCTTTCATTTATGCTATTGTATTTTGGAAAGTATTGTGCACATAACGGTTTGCAGCTACAAGAAGTTGGCGATTTCGAAGCACAAAACTGTCTGCCACCTCAGAACTTGATACGAGGTACAAAGTTTCATTTAACCACTGAACCGCCAATTTCTTGTAGGTGCTGTTAGCGGTTAGGCGTTCTTTTTCGTCAGTCATTTTTACTCGTCATAATGGTCAATATTTCAGTCAGGTTGAGCCGTTTTGCTATGTCAAAAGGTGTCTCTCCATTAAGGTCTGGTTTGTTTATGTCAAGTCCTTTTTCTATTAGAAATTTGGTTGCTTCAACCCTGTTTTTTTCTGTCGCTAAATGAAGTGCAGTTTTACCATTCACTGGCCAACTGCCATTAAGAACCCAAAAACCTTTTGGTCTTTTTAGGGCATTTTCCATTTTTAATATTTCTCCATTTTCTGCACCTTCCATAAATTCCATTTGAGTTGAACGAATATCATTCATAACTTCAACTGCATCATAGTAGTCATTCATTGCTTCGTTCCTTTCGGATTTGGTCTG
>JBIKRJ010000271.1:0-2573 GCA_044349205.1 Cytophagales bacterium
GTGATAGCGGCCACTTCTGTAGCAGCTGCCAACGAGAAGTTGTACATCAACCGAAAAGAAGTTTTTATAGGATATGGTTTGAAAAAAGACGAATACATCTGTGACTGCTCTGACCTCGACGATATTGCGGTTTTTTTAAACGACGGCAAGTTCAAGGTTGTGAAAATATCGGAGAAGGTTTTCGTGGGGAAAGACATTCTTTATGCGGGCGTTTTCCGAAAAAACGACGACCGAATGGTATACAACATGGTGTATGTAGACGGCAAATCGGGCAACAGCATGGTAAAACGTTTTCAGGCAGGAGGTATAACACGCGACAAGGAATACGACCTCACGATAGGAAATAAAAATTCTAAAGTGCTGTATTTCAGTGCAAACCCCAATGGCGAAGCTGAAATAATCAATATTCAACTCACCCAAAGCGCGGCCGCAAGAATAAAAGTATTCGACTTCGATTTCAGCACACTGGCCATCAAAGGCCGTGCTTCGCAAGGCAATATCCTTACTAAATACACCATCAAAAAAGTTGCATTCAAACTGGCAGGCAAATCGACTCTTTCGGGTATTAAAATATGGTACAGCGATGCCATTGGGCGTTTGAATACCGAAGAGAAAGGGAAACTTTTGGGCAATTTCGAAGGGAGCGACAAAATTATTGCCATTTATAAAGAGGGTAGTTACGAAATCACTGGTTTCGAGCTTACCAACCGTTACGAGCCAGACCAAATTGTGCTTATCGAGAAGTTTGATATAGAAAAAATTGTATCGGCGGTGCATTACGATGGCGCACAAAAGAATTACTATGTAAAACGTTTTAAAATAGAAAACACTACACCCGGTAAAAAACATCTATTCATTAGCGAAGCCACGGGTTCAAAACTCATTGTGGTTTCTACCAAAGCACAACCCCAAGTTGAGATTGAATTTAAAAACAACAAAGGAGTGCAAGAAACCGTCATCAGCGATTTAGACATGCTGATAGATGTAAAAGGTTGGAAGGCATTGGGCAACCGATTATCCAGCCAGCAAGTTCAGAAAGTGACGCTTTTGGGTAAAAATGAAGCTGTTGATGCTGTTCAAGACGATATTTCGGAGGAAACCTCAAGTGTTTCGCAAGAACAAAATATTACGGAAAAACCCGAAGTTCAGAAAGAGGCTCCTCAAAAATTTGATGTAGGTACCACTATCGATTTGGATGTGAAGAAAAATGACGATGGGCAAATGGGGTTGTTCTGATACAAACATTTGTTCTTAAAATCTGTTCTTTAAAAAATTTACCTTTTCTAACTAACAAGTAGGTGCTCATCTACGACTGTTGCAATTCACCAGTCACTTTTGCAACGCATAAAGAATTTAGTGTTGATTAAAACCTGTAAACATTTAGAACATGTACAAGAAAGCTTTACTAGTTGTCAGCTCCATATTATTAAGTTTTTACTCTTCGGCAAGTTCCAACAAAGGTCGAGTGATGGGCTATATAGATGCAGGGCGAAATGATGCAACCACAGTTCTGAATACTATGGACTGGACAACACTCACCGACTTAATTTATGGTTTTGTACAACCCGATGCCAATGGCAATCTTTCGGACCCTTATGGCTTACTTTCATTGGCCGTATCAAAGGCAAAGGCCAATGGCGTTCAAGTGCATATTTCGTCGGGTGGCGGTGCATTTGGCAGTGGTGTTTTTCAAACTATTTCTAACAACGCAAGTCTTAGAAGCACTTTTGCAATCAATGTTGCCAACTATCTTTCTGTTAACAAACTCGATGGTTTTGATTTGGACTGGGAATTTCCATCAGGATACACCGGTCAGCATGTGCTTTTGCTTCAAGAGCTTCGAGCCAAATTCGATGCCAAAGAATTGGTAGATGGCAAGCATTATGAATTGGCTATTGCAGTGGGCGGACAAACGCCCAATCAGGGTGTAGTGCAAGGTGCCTACCACACCGATTACATAAGTCCAAACGCCTTTCAGTACATCGATGTTTTGAACTTGATGACCTACGACAACTTTAATGCATTTGCAGAACATTCTACCATTACGATGGCGCAAAAAGTAGTAGAAGCTTATGTAGCGATGGGCTGCCCTGTTTCAAAAATGGTGCTTGGAGTTCCATTTTATGGATGGACAGCCGATAGATGGGCTTTCAAAACCTATGCTGAACTAGCTGCAGTCGATTTGAATAACGCATACAACAAATCTCAAGTCACTACAGGAGGCACAACTTATTACCATAATGGTAAAAATTACTTAGAGCCAAAAATAGATTATATCATGCAACAAGGTGGTATTGGAGTTTTTTCATGGTGCCTTAATTATGACCGATTCGATGAGTATTCTCTCATGAAATTGATGACTAACTACATTAAAAAATATCGTCAAAAATGTCCTGTGCCCAATTTAGGTTCTAATAGGTCATTGTGTACGGGAAGTCCAATAGTGCTAGATTGTGGAATAAATACAGGTTCGGGGCGTGTGATTACTTGGACTAGATCAGATTTGACCAAAGTATCGAATGTTAGAACACTGTCGGTAAGTGCTGCGGGTTCTTATAAAGTGCGCATTGACA
>JBIKRJ010000272.1:0-2556 GCA_044349205.1 Cytophagales bacterium
CTTCAGTTTACAGAGTGCCATTTTTGAAAAGTATAAACAATAAAAGGCAAATAGCGCTCGACACTGCATTACCCCATTTAAGGGAGAAACACAAATCGTACACAATGACGAATAGTGCACAAGAATTGGCATTGGAAGTGGAGGATGTTGTAGAAGTTCATAATCCTATAATCCCTACCGAGTTTATTATCTTCATCAAAGAAAATCGAGTTGCTTTTGTTTTTTACAAGATTCTTAAAAAAATAGTGACTTTTTTCGTTTAGCTAAAACCTGATGGCACCTTTGGTTTCAATAATAATGGCTTGTTACAATCACGAAAAGTATGTAACAGATACCTTGAAAAGTATTGTAGCACAGACTAATACTGATTGGGAATGCATTATTGTGAATGATGGATCTACGGATAATTCATCGGTTGTTATAAAAGAGTTCATTTTGGATAGAGAAAAATTCACGTTTATTGAACAGGAAAATAAAGGAGTATCGGTAGCTAGAAATCTTGCAGCAAAACATGCAAGGGGAAAATATCTACTACCTATCGATTCAGACGATTTAATTTCCCCAAATTTTATTCAGTCCTTATTGGATTCATTTCTTAAAAATCCTGAGCTTACTTTGGTGCAACCTGAAGTTTTTTTGTTTGGAAAAAAAAATAAAAGATGGACACTTCCTCCGTATTCATTCAAAGGATTGTTGGCTGAAAACATGATTGTGGTTTCTTCGTTATTTCGCAGGTCCGATTTTGAAAATGTTGGTGGTTTTGATGAATGTATGCATAAAGGTTCTGAAGATTGGGAATTCTTCATTAGGTTGTTGAATGCAGAAAAAAAAGTGGTCAAAGCAGAAGAAGCTGTAATTTTTTATCGTATCAAAACCCATTCCAAAAATGCAGAGGTGCTGGCAAATAGAAAAACAAGATTTGACACATTTGAATATATTGGTAGGAAAAACGCTATAATTTACAATCAGTTTTTTGACTCTCCTTTGGTTTTGCATCATAAATTGATAGAGTGCAAAAAGCCTTTATGGAAAAAAATGGCAAAAGTGTGTTGTAATTTTTTGGGACTTAGGTTTTGAGTTAAAATATTATGTCCCACATCATCCCTAATCTGTCCCATTGCCCACGTTTTATTCTGTTAAATGCTGTAATTATGTAACTGGCATACACGCTTGGGAGGCAGTAAGGAAAATACTTTTTTGTGATGAGTATTCTGTTTTTAAAATAGTAATAGTCTGAAATTTTACTTTTTTCTGCGTTTTTCAAGCCGTTTGCTTGAGTGGAGACCCCTTGTTTGTGAAAGACTATGCTTGAAGTTACGGTAGAAATACTCCACCCTTTTCGTTTAGCTCTTTCTACCCAGTCCACCTCTTCAAAATACAAGAAATATTCTTCACCCAAAAGTCCAACTTCTTGTATGAATTCATCAGATACAAACATGGCTGCTCCTATCACCATGTTCGATTTTTTTGAATAATCGTATTGCCCTTTGTCAATTTTAAGATTACCTATTTCTATCAAAGTGCCTAGCCACTTGTTGTAATTTCCGCCCACTGCTTGAATAGTGTTAGGTTTAGTATGGTATAAAAGTTTAGAGCCGTATATCCCAACCTTTACACTTTCCATTTCATCTTTAGAGGCTTTTTTTACCAGTTCCGAAATGGCATGCGTCGCAATAACTGTGTCGTTGTTTAAAACCCAAAAGTATTTGCCGTCTTTTCTTTCCCTTGCAAACTTTATACCTACATTGTTTCCTTTGGCAAAGCCGCCATTTTCTTCAGATTGCATGTAATGAACCGGATACAAAATGTTTTGATCTCGCAATCTGGCTTGGATTTGCTGCAATGAATCGTTTCCTGAATTATTGTCCACCACAACAGTTTCAAAGTTGGCATATGATTGTTTGTTGAGTGATAATAGGCACTCCAAAGTGTCCTGCCAATTTTTGTAGTTCAGTAGGATAATGTAGACTTTTGGATTCATTAGATTTTCTTAGAACTGATTAAAGAAGGAGCAATTTGATTTAACTATTTGTAAATAATTTTATAAAAAAGTTATACCATTTGCAACATTACAAACATTTTCTATATCCCTTTCAGAATGAAAATACCCCAAAGGCAAGCTAAAATAGTCTTTTGGTGAAAATTTATTTTCAAAAATAGCTTGTTCGCTTATCCATTTTGGATAATGAATGTGATAGCCTATTCCATTTTTTCTCAAAGTATCTAAAACTTTTTCTCTTTGTGGGTGCCTTACGACAAATGCATAATATACGTCAAAAAAATCGGGATGGACTTCTGGTAAAACAAACGGTGGTTTTAATTCCTTTAGGTAAATGCTCGCCAAATGTCGTTTGTGGGCAATGATTTTGTCTATATACTTAAGTTTAATCGACAAAAAAGCGGCTTGGATTTCGTCCAACCTTGAATTGTAGCCATTCAACTCACTATTATTTTTTTCTGCAAAACCGTAATTCCGGTATTTTTTGGCTTTTGAGGCCAAATCAGAATCTTTGGTGGTGATGGCGCCTCCGTCGCCCAAAGCGCCCAAAATTTTGG
>JBIKRJ010000083.1:0-9623 GCA_044349205.1 Cytophagales bacterium
CCGAAATATCATTGACCATGGAAGCGCCTGCATCTAAAGCACACCTTGCCACTTCTGAACGAAATGTATCTATCGAAATATGGGCACTGGGTATTTCTTTCAAAATAGCTTTTATGGCAGGTATCACCCTTTCCAATTCTTCTTCCTTTGAAATATGGAGCGCCCCCGGTCTAGAGGAATACCCCCCTACGTCCAGCCAAGTAGCTCCTTCCGATATCATTTCAGATGCACTTGCAAGTATTTCTTTTTCAGAGGCTAAACGTGAATCTCCGTAAAAGGAATCGGGTGTTACATTCAAAATACCCATCACTCTTGGAGAGTCCAGTGACGTTATTTTTCCGCCTATATTCAAAGTAGGTTTGGTAGAAAATACACTATCTTTCACACTCAAATGATTTTTTTAAGCATTATTTTGCTTGTAATTTAGCATTTCAAAATTTATAATTTCACATTGGCGAATCAAACTGAAAACGAATACAAATCGGTGATAAGCCATTGCCGGTCTTTGTTTGAAAAGAAAACTTTAGATTATGGCACCGCTTGGCGCATTATGCGCTTGCCTTCCATTACAGACCAAATTCTCATAAAAGCGCAGCGTATTCGCTCTATTCAAGAAAAAGGAACGCAGATGGTCGCCGACGACCTCAATTCTGAATTTATCGGAATAGTGAACTATTGCATCATTGCGCTTATCCAAATGCAAATAGAAGAAAATACCCCGACTGAAATGGAAAAAACATGGATAATGAAACGATATGACGAGGAAAGCCAAAAAACGCTCGACTTGTTATTGCTCAAAAACCACGATTATGGCGAAGCTTGGCGAGAAATGAGGGTAAGTTCTATCACCGACATTATTTTAATGAAATTGCACCGAGTGAAACAAATAGAAGATAATGCCGGAAAAACATTGGTTTCGGAAGGTCTCGATGCCAACTATCGCGATATGATGAACTATGCAGTTTTTGCCTTGATTCAATCGGGCTTTGTAGTAGCGTGAAAAATGGATTTTAGCTTATTTTTGCAACAATTTTAGGATTTTAGAAGGATGAAATACATTAATCAATTTTGTCGCTTTACCGTTGGAATTTTATTCATCGTTTCGGGGCTTATCAAATTGAACGACCCGATTGGTACCGCCATCAAAATGGAGGAATATTTCGAGGTTTTTGCCCATGACTTTCACCCCGTTTTCGAACATCTTACCTCCGTTTCGTTACTTATCGCTATCACTATGTTAGTTGCTGAAGTGGTATTGGGGATTGCGGTGCTCATTTATTATAGAATGCAGCTTACAAGCTGGCTTTTGATGTCGCTAATCGTTTTCTTCACTTTCCTTACATTTTACTCGGCGTATTTCAACAAAGTAACTGACTGCGGCTGTTTCGGAGATGCCATCAAACTTACCCCATGGACTTCGTTTGGAAAAGATGTGGTACTCTTGGTGCTCATTACGCTTCTGTTTATTCAAAGAAGCAAATTACAACCTGCCTTTCAGACCATTACCACAAATATATTGATGGCCTTGTCAGTGCTTTTTTCTCTGTACATCGCCTATTTTACCATCAACCATCTTTCATTTGTTGACCTGCGCGCTTACAAACCAGGTGCCGACATTCGAAAACTTATGAAACCTTCGGCACCTATCCATTACTTGTACACATTGACGAAAGATGGCAAAGACTACGAGTTTACCAAATACCCAACCGACACATCGTATCATTACAAATCGATGGATATCATAAACAAAGAAGACCTTCCAAAAATTACCGATTATGCCATTTGGAACGATGAGTCTGACTTTACCCAAGAGAGCCTAACAGGAAAAAAACTTCTTGTTTTTGTGCTTAAAACTCAAAAAAAAAGCACCAAAAATATTTCTAAAATAAACGAGTTAGGACGAAAACTTGCCAAAAATGGGATTGAAACTTGGCTCGTAACCGCATCCGACTATGCTTCAATGTTGGACTTCAGAAACGAACATCAACTGGCTTTCCCATTTTTTTATGCAGATGCGACAATAATCAAAACCGTAATTCGTAGCAACCCTGGCTTGGTGCTCATGCAAGACGGTATTGTGAGAGGAAAGTGGCACCACAACGATGTGCCCGAAATAGAACAAGTTTTAGAGTCGCTTAAATAATAGGCAATCGTCCTTGCAAACCACCTGTATGCAAGGCAATGATGCTTGTACCTTCTTCAAAAAATCCATTTTGAAGCATCTCAAATAGGCCATACATCATTTTTCCCGTATATACTTGTTCTAGAGGCACCTTGGTTTCATTTTCAAAATTTCGGATGAAATCCAAAAGCTCATCCGAATATTTGGCATATCCACCAAAATGATAATCGGGCACTACTTTACATCCCGTCTTTTCTTCCAGTTCACCCCCTATTCCTTTCAGTACCGAAAAGCCCAACAATGCTTTTTTTATATCACTATTTTGTGCCAAACCTGCCAAAGTGGTACCAGTACCACATGCCACACAAAGAAAATCAAACGGGACTTCTATTTCGGAAACAATTTCGGCACATCCTTTCATGGCCAATTGATTGGCACCTCCTTCGGGTAAAACAACGCAAGAAGGATATAGGCGTAAAATTTCAAGCACATCTTCACAAGTTTCTTTCATGCGATATGCGCTGCGCGAAACAAAATACAATTTCATGCCCATTTCGATACAAAATTGCAAAGTGGCAGATAAGAATTGGGGCTTTTCACCTCGCACAATACCTACTGTTTTAAAATCAAATTCTTTTCCAGCCGCTGCCACAGCATGCAAATGGTTAGAAAAAGCGCCACCGAATGTAACAATCCCCTCTTGACCCGATTTTTGTAATTCAACTAAATTGTATTTGAGTTTGCGCCATTTATTGCCCGAAATAACAGGGTGCAACAAATCATCGCGCTTCAGATACAAGGCTATCCTTTTTTTTTTCAAAAAAGGAATATCCAATTTTTGCAAAAGGGACTTACTTTCATAAAAAACTGATAGATCTTTCATTTCCAAAGCATTACGCTTTGTATTCCTGTATCGTATTGTCGTGGTAGCGATACATCACAAGAATTCTTTCTTTACGATGTTTCAAAAAATCGACGTATTCCGAAGAAAAATGAATGCGTTTGGCAATCGTTTGGTCGTACCAACCCGTTATACCCAAAAGAAATTCACACGCTTCGCGAATGGCAGTTTTGCCGCTTTCGCTTGCAGTTACATAATCGCATATCCGATTTTCAATTGCATATCTTTCAAACAAGGGATTGCTTTTTCGATGAATTAAAACGCGAAGTGCACAATCTTTTGCCATGGGCACATCTAAAATATCGTCGTAAAAACAAATCATATCCTGAGCATGTATGCCATAATGCTTGGAAATGTGTTCGATGGCTTTGCTTTTGTCCAATGTTTCTAAATACAGCGCCGTAAAATGCTCTCGTTGCGCAATGGCTTGTGCCGACACATTTTTCAAACCCGAAACGATAAAAACATGTGGTACATTACCCGTTTTCAACCACAAAGCAAATCGCAACATGTTGATTCCCATTGAATCAATTTCACTAAAAGGGCTTAGTACATTTTCTCCTTTCCAACCTTCATTGAACACTCCGTCCCAATCAAAAACCAGAGCCTTAATTCCTGCCATCTTTTGCGGAAATTTCGATTCATCGGCAATAATTTGGGCACCATTTAGTCGAAAAAGTTCAGCTGTGTCCTTTGGTGTGTACATTTAACAAGGATATTACATGAATATTTTGACCAAATCGTTGTAAAAGGCAAAAACCATTAAAGAGAGCAAAATAGACATGCCCGCATACTGGGCAATCTCAAGAAAACGGTCAGAAGGCTTTCTTTTAGTAAAAATCTCGTAAAGCAAAAAAACCACATGCCCACCGTCTAAAGCAGGTATTGGCAATAAATTCATGAGCGCCAGCACCATAGATATCATCCCAGTAAGCAACCAAAAACGAGTCCAATCCCAAACATTCCCAAACACTTGTGCAATGCCTATTGGGCCACTTATGGATTTGCTCGCCGAAATTTCGCCGGTTGCTACTTTGGCCAAACCCCTCACATTATCAATCACGATAGAAAAAGCTCTTTGGGTACCAAGTACACAAGAAGTGGCCAAACTATGGTGTAGCGTGTCGAATTTCAGCAACGTATTGGGCATAAAACCAATTTTTGCATCGGCGGTGGTAATGAGCGGGATCCGAAGTGTATCGTTCTGCCTCGATACAAGCAATTGAATTGCTGTATTTTTCCTAGTTTTCAGGTAGACCTGCAATTCATGAAAATAATGGATTGGGGTAGAATCGATTTGCAAAATTTTATCCCCTCTTTTCAAACCAGCTTTTTGACCAGGGTTGTTGGGAATCAGTTCTCCTATTTCGAAAGGAAAAACAGGGTCTAAAAATTGTGGGTATTTCTTCTCATCTGCCAACTTCTCGAGCAAATTGCCGGGTATAGGTATATCCAATATTTTGCCATTGCGACTTACAGTGTAGTAACTATTGGAAGCAAAAAACACGTCTTGATTGCGCAAGTCATCGAATGCGTTGTAGTCTTTTCCATTTACTTTCAGAATTTTATCGCCTGTTTTTAGCCCAATTTCCTGAGCTAAATCGTACGCCACTATCCCATATTTTGCTTCCGATTTAGGCAAGGTAACTTCGCCCGAAATGTAAGTGAGTACGATAAATATCACTATGCCCAGTATCGCGTTTACAGTAACTCCTCCCACCATCACAATCAGGCGTTGCCATGCTGGCTTGCTACGAAATTCCCATGGCTGAGGTGCTTCTGAAAGTTGCGACTTGTCCATGCTCTCGTCTATCATTCCGCTAATTTTCACAAAACCTCCCAAAGGAATTGCCCCTATGCCATACTCGGTTTCACCAAAACGGCGAGAGAAAAGTTTGGGAGGAAAGCCAATAAAGAATCTTTCGACCCTCATGCCAAAATACTTGGCTGGCAACATGTGACCCAATTCATGCAAGCCTACCATTATCGACAGACTTAAAATAAGTTGGGCGGTCATTACTAAAATATCCATACTACTATTTGGGTAAGTTATTTTGCCAACAGGGCAAACAATCTAAGATTTTCTTCCGCCAGAATGCGCGTTTCTTTGTCGGTATCGATATAATCTTGCAGTGTTGGCTTTTTGATATAACTTATTTTGCCCATGCAAAATTCAATCAAGTCCGACATTTCAAGAAATCCTATCTGATCGTTCAAAAAAGCATTCACCGCTATTTCGTTGGCAGCGTTCAATATACAAGGCATATTTCCCGCTTTGTTCATGGCTTCATAGGCCAAATCCAAATTCCTGAATGTATTGCGGTCGGGCAATTCAAACTGTAAATTCATGCAAGCGTTCAATTCCATTCGTGGAAAAGTGCTGGGCAATCTGTTGGGATACCCAATGGCATACAAAATGGGAAGTTTCATGTCGGGAAGTCCCATTTGGGCTTTCACAGAACCGTCACAAAATTGCACCATCGAATGTACTATGGATTGCGGATGTACCCACACTTCTATTTGATTAGACTTCAAACCAAAAAGCCACTTTGCCTCAATTACTTCCAATCCTTTGTTCATCAACGAAGCCGAATCGATGGTAATCTTTGCACCCATATCCCAATTTGGATGCTTTAATGCTTCCTTTTTGGTCACTTTAGACAACTCTTCTATTCCTTTACCTCGAAAAGGCCCTCCTGAAGCGGTTAGAATAATTTTTTCAATTGGGTTGTGAAATTCCCCTACTAGGCATTGAAAAATAGCCGAATGTTCAGAATCGACCGGATAAATGTTCACCCCTTTTTCGTTAGCCAATCGGGTAATGATGTCTCCGGCCACAACCAGTGTTTCTTTGTTGGCCAAAGCAATAGATTTGCCCGCTTCAATGGCTTTTACAGTGGGTAGCAAACCAGCATAACCCACCATGGCAGTCAAAACAATGTCTACGGTATCCATCTGAACAGCCCATTCTATTGATTTTTGACCACTGTACACCTTTATTCCCAGAGGCTGGAGGGCTGCAGAAACCATTTCATAAGCATTTTCATTGCCTATTACTACCAAATTGGGTTTGAACTCAGCCGCCTGTTTTATCAACAAATCGGCATTGTTGAGAGCGGTAAGAACTTCTACTTGAAAACTATCTTGATTTTGGCGTACTACATCCAAGGTTTGTGTTCCTATAGAACCAGTAGAACCCAGAATGGCAATATGCTTTTTCTTCTTTTCGATGGTAAAAAATAAACATGGGTTTAAACAAAACCCATAAAACTTTAATGGGGGTGATTATGATGGGGATGCTTTTCCTTCTCGTACATAGCTTCCTTCTCGCGTAGCCTCATGTTCAACAACTCTACCACAAGCGCAAAGCCCATGGCCACATACACCGATTCTTTTTTGATTAAATCGTCGAAATGAAGCCCTTCCAAAACTAACATTACCCCAATCATAACCAGGAATGCCAATGCCAATATCCTGATAGAAGGGTGATTGTTTACATAATCACTAATGGGCTTAGAAAAATAAAGCATAATGAATAGGGAAATGATAACAGCCGAAATCATGATGTACAACTCGCGCGACAAGCCAACGGCTGTCAAAATGGAATCGAACGAAAAGACAATATCCAAGAATACAATTTGAACGATTGCCGCAGGAATGGTAAGCATTTTGCCTGATTTATTTAGCTCATCTAACTCTTCTTCATTCTCATAAAACTTCTCTATGATCTCGGAAGAACTTTTGTAAATGAGGAAAATACCGCCTGCCAACAATATGAGATCTCTTCCGCTTAGACCAAAATTAAGAACATTTAGTACGGGTTCTTCCATACTTACTATCAGCGAAATGGTAAACAGAAGTGCAATTCTGAAAACCAATGCCAAACTCAAACCAATAACGCGAGCCTTGTGTTGCTTCGATGCTGGTAACTTGCCCGAAATAATGGATATAAATATCACATTATCAATACCTAAGACTATTTCCATAGCCGTAAGCGTGACAAGGTTAACCACTGAGGCGACTGTTAAAAAATGCTCCAAGTTTATTGTTTGTTATGCAAAGATAAAATTAGAAACCGAATCCTAACATTTCAACTAAGTTAAAATCATAAGAGCTTTCAAAATCGGTTCAAAGCCATGTTGGAAATGGTATCGCCTATGGACAAGGAAGAAGTTGCTGCTGGCGAAGGGGCATTTAGCACATGGATCGAATTTTTCATTTCCTCGATACAGAAATCGTCCAAAAGCGAGCCATCGCGATGGCAGGCCTGTGCTCTGATACCCGCACCGCCTGGCATCAAATCGTCTTCTCTGATTTCAGGTACCAATTTTTGAAGTGCTTTGGTAAACGCCGCTTTTGAAAATGAACGATAGTATTCGCCCAAACCAGTTTTCCAATATTTGGCCGCCACCTTCCTAAACCCTGGCCAAGCCAATGATTCCATAGTTTCGCCAAAATGGAAATTGGTGTTTTTATAGCTTTCCTTTCCAAAAGCAAAAACAGCGTTGGGCCCTGCTTCCACACCCCCTTGAATCATATTGGTGAAATGAACCCCCAGAAAAGGGAAATTAGGATCGGGAACAGGGTAAACTAGGGTTTTAACCAAATACTGTTTCTCGGGTTTGATTTCGTAATATTCGCCCCTAAATGGAATAATTTGTACATCAAGCTTGGCATTTTGCATGCGCGCTATATAATCGCAATACACCCCACCACAATTTATAAAAAGCTTGGATTGAGATGTGCCTTTTGTAGTTTCGACGGCCACCCCGTTGGGAACATCTTTAATGTCTATTACCTTTTCTTCAAGTCGCAGCACACCCCCTTTTTGCTGGAAAAGTTCAGCCATTTTGTTCGTAACTGCCTTGTAATCGATGATACCCGTGTAGGGGACATAAATGGCTTCTAAACCGCTCACATGTGGTTCACGTTCTTTAAGCTGTTGCGGCCCTATTTTCTCGATTTTAGTCAAGCCGTTTTCCAATCCACGCTTAAATATATTTTCAAGTATTGGAAGTTCTGAGGGTGTTGTAGCCACGATTACTTTGCCACACAAGTTGTAAGCTACACCATGCTGGTTACAAAAATCCAATAACATTTCGTAGCCTTTTATGCAATTAGTAGCTTTAAGGCTACCAGGCTTATAGTATATGCCCGAGTGGATAACACCGCTGTTATTTCCGGTTTGGTGCTGTGCCACTGATTCTTCTTTTTCTATGAGCGCTACGCTTATTTTTGGGTTTTTCTCTTTGATTTTGAGGGCTGTAGCCAAACCTACGATTCCTCCTCCCGCAATTATAATATCAAAATCCATCTATTTTCCTTTTCCTTCTATCACTGTCATGAGGGTGAAATACAATATTCTAAAATCGTTGGCGATAGACATGTTTTCGATGTACAACAAATCGTATTTCAATCGTTCCAACATTTGGTCAATATTTTCGGCATAGCCGTATTTTACCTGACCCAAAGAGGTAATGCCCGGTCGGATTTTGTGTAAATGCCTGTATTCGGGAGCATATTGGGTTATTTGGTCGATAAAATATTGCCTTTCTGGTCGAGGTCCTACCAAAGACATTTGCCCCATAAAAACATGCCAAAATTGGGGCAGCTCATCTATTCTTGTCTTGCGCATAAATTTCCCCCAAGGTGTTATTCGAGGGTCGTCTTCCGTGGCAAGTGCAGGGCCGTCAAGTTCCGAATCTACATACATACTTCTGAACTTCACCATTTTAAATATTTTCCCGTTCAACCCCACTCGTTCTTGCACAAAAAAAACAGGGCCTTTGGATGTGGCGCGTGTCAATAAAATAAATATCAAGAAAAAGGGCAATCCAATCATCATGACCACAGTTGCCACCAAAACATCTATCCATCTTTTCAACACTTTTTGCCAAAAAGGCATCAAGTCGTGGTCTATGTCTATGAGGGGAACACCCAAAACATGTTCGACTTTGACCGAGCCTATCAAAATCTGATACAAATCGGGCATGACCGAAAGTTTGGTACCAGAACCAGCCAATAGGTTTGTCAATTCTTTGATTTTGATGTGATCGGTGGGGTCAATGCATATCACTACTCTGTCGACCCTACAACGCCTGATTACTTTTAGTATTTGGGATGTATCGCCCCAAAAACGCACATCGGATACATGAATGGAAGAAGCTGTTTCGTCGGGACTTACAAAACCCATAAACTTTAGTCCAAGTATATGATTGGCTTTTTGAAGTTCGTTTATACTTCTCGCTACTTTGTCGCTATTGCCTACTAAAAGGCAGTTGAAAGAAACTGCACCACTTTTTATCAAATGCTTTATGTAGGTTATGCTCAATAATTTGGAGAAGAAACCAAGACCGAAATGAAGCACGAAATACAACAACAAAGTTTGATAGTATTTGTGGTAATCATTCACGCCCAAATCGTCTAGAAGCGTGGTTAGAAAAACAATAATACAGCCCCAAAAAGAGGCGTGCATTAAGTTTAACAGTTCTTTTATTCTCGATTTGCGAAAAATATCGTGATAGAAGCCAAAGAGGTAGTAAAGCAAAACCCAAAAAGAGGCAATAGCGGCTGCACCTAAAAAAAGTTTAAGGTATTCTT
>JBIKRJ010000084.1:0-9536 GCA_044349205.1 Cytophagales bacterium
AGAGGGATTGATAGATAAATTTCTTTTCAACAATGCTTTCAGTTCGCGTGCCACCCCAAAATGCGAAGCAGCATCGGCACGGTTTGGGGTAAGACCTATCTCCAGCACATGGTCGGTTTCTACATGGAAAAAGTCGGCAGCTGGGGTTCCCACTGGCAGGTCAGTATCGAGCACCAATATGCCTTCATGCGAATGACCAATGCCCAACTCGTCTTCAGCACAAATCATGCCTTCTGAAGCCTCGCCTCTCACTTTTGTCTTTTGAATGGTAAAAGGCTCTTTGCCAGACAAACGAATTTCGGCCCCTGGCAAGGCAACAACAACCTTTTGACCTGTTGCCACGTTGGGTGCGCCGCAAACAATGGGTAAGAGGGTTCCATTGCCTACCTCCACCGTTGTCTTGGTCAATTTATCGGCATTGGGGTGTTTTTCACAGGCCAAGACTTTTCCGATCACAAACTGCTTAAGCCCTCCAGGAATGCTTTCCAGACTCTCGACAGTTTCTACTTCTAATCCAGAATGGGTGAGTAAACTTGCGATTTCCTCTGCCGATTCGGGTAATTCGATGTATTTTCTAAGCCAGTTGAGGGAGATTTTCATTTCCTACTATGTATTTCTTATGGTATGTCGTGATAAAACAAGCAGACAAAGTTAGACGAAAAGCCCATAAACTAGAAGTTTGGGAAATTAGGTAGAAAAAGAAGCAATTCGCAGGTTGAATAGTCTATCAAAGCAAGGTTGCTGACAAAGGAGAACTAGCATCAGAATTTATATTTTTAGAAAGCCCTGACAGCACGCACAAATGCGGTATTGTACTTGAAGCTATCGCTTGCTGTTCCCCCATAAAAAGTGAAACCCCAGGCATAAGATCCACTACCAAAAATATACTCGGTGCTGCTCCAATAATAGGCAGTAACAGAGATGGGCGATGCACCAGATATGGTCGACAAGGCTTTGTTAACAAGATAACGATGGTTAAACAACAAATTAAGTTCATCTATTGCAGGTAGATACCAGTCACTTTGTCCATTTGATACTAAATCAAGACAAAGTTTTGCCGCACTTGCAGTGTGGCCTGATTGTGAAACTATTGCATTACTATTTGATAAGCCATCCCAACTACTTTGTGCTGAAGGACCTATAAGTGCTGAACTAAGATTACTGTATGTGGCAGAAGTGCTTTGTTCATTAGTGGCCACAATGAGACCATGTTCCACCCCAAAATTGTCCATCCAAAGTGCAAAAATAACACCACCACCAAACGGCTCACCTATGTACCTTTTAAAAGTACTGCCACCTACAATTCCCCATTTGTTTCCATTCCAAAAACGTACAGTCCCCGAAAGGGTATCGAAAAACATCATTCCTTTGTCTTTGCCCAAAGACACGCCTATGCTGTTGGTATCGGCAGTAGAAAGACGGGGCATAAGTAAACCTTGTTTAAACCCAGAGGTGGTCCCCACATCCAAACTTGCCTTTGAATTTGGACTGCTGTTGTTGATGCCCATAGTCCGTGGTTGACTTTGCAGTGTAGGTATAAAACAAATAAAAAGCCAAAAAAAAGTTAAAACTATTCTTTTAGAAAAAAAGAGACGTTTGTGCATTATGATATTGAGTTAACAAAAAAATCTTAAAGATTTTAAAGAAACAAGTAAATATAATCGCTGACTCAAATTATATACCAAAAATTTAGATTAAGTAATCAAAAAATTTAATAAACCTGTCAAAAGAGCCCTTAAAAAAGGTCAGGGAATACGGTCATTCTTACTAGCAAGGGGAAGGTGTTATAAATGAGTGCAAGGTAATGACCCTTAGACGGCTCAAAATGTTAATGCCCATTTTTGAAACTAGAAAGGTTCAAAGCTGGGTAGTACAACTTTGAACCTTTCACTTAAAAACTGCAAACTTAATTACCCTCTGTCCACCATCGAGACGTAGTTGCGCTTGTTTTCACCAACATATACTTGGCGCGGGCGGCCTATCGGTTCTTTGTTCGAACGCAATTCTTTCCATTGGGCTATCCAGCCAGGAAGGCGGCCCAAGGCAAACATGACTGTAAACATATTGGTAGGAATGCCTAAAGCCCTGTAGATAATACCTGAATAAAAATCCACATTTGGATACAACTTTCTTTCTACAAAATACTCGTCGTTAAGGGCGGCTTGCTCTAGCTCTTTGGCAATAGACAATACTGGGTCTTTCACGCCCAATTTGCCCAAAATGTCGTCGCAGGCCTTTTTGATGATTTTAGCCCTTGGGTCGAAATTTTTGTACACGCGGTGTCCAAAGCCCATCAAACGGAAAGGATCGTTTTTGTCTTTGGCTTTGGCAATCCATTTTTTGGTATCGCCACCGTCGGCTTTTATTTGGTCAAGCATCTCAATCACTTCTTGGTTGGCTCCACCATGCAGCGGCCCCCACAAGGCGTTGATACCTGCCGAAATAGAACCGTACAAACTGGCTTGCGAAGAGCCTACTATGCGTACGGTCGAAGTGGAACAATTTTGTTCGTGGTCGGCATGCAATATCAGAAGTTTATTCAATGCGTCCGATACCACAGGGTCTACATCGTAAATCTCGGTCGGGTTGGCAAACATCATGTGCATGAAATTGGCACAATATTCAAGGCTGCGAATGGGGTAGTTAACCGGACGACCTTTCGATTTTTTATAGGCCCACGCCACCATAGTTGGCATTTTGGCTATCAAACGAATGATGGAGTCGTTTATGGCTTTTTCGGAAGCATTGGGATTGAGCGATTCGGGATAAAAGGCCGTGAGCGAGCAAACCAAAGACGACAATACGCCCATAGGGTGCGCATAAGAAGGAAAACCGTTCAAGATGGTTTTCACATCTTCGTGTATCATAGAGTGGTCGTCTATCGACTTGTCGAAGGCAGCATATTGTTCTTTGGTTGGAAGTTCGCCATAAATGAGCAAGTAGGCCACTTCCAAAAAATTCGATTTTTCGGCCAACTGTTCGATAGGATAGCCGCGGTAACTCAAAATGCCTTCTTCGCCATCCAAAAAGGTAATGGCACTTTTGGTGACACCTGTGTTTTTGTAGCCCACATCGTAGGTGATGTAGCCAGTCATGTCACGCAATTTGGCTATGTCTATGGCTTTTTCATTTTCTGTTCCTTCGACTACAGGCAGTTCGTAAGTTTTGCCGTCGAGGATAATTTGCGCTGGATTGGACATGAGTAGTACTTTTTTTAGCGTTTCTAAAATATCAAGGCGGTAATATGACAAAAAAATTGCTTTTATGGAAATAAAGGAAAGTTTTACTTACAAATTGTACGCCTGTATCCAAGCAAACCAGCCACTTACTTTCGTTGGGAAAAACAAGGCGCTGAAAAAATAACCAGCCCCTATAGGCCAATCTATTTGTTAAAATAAAGGATTATGATGTGATTCGTATTTTAAACTAAGCCATCAATGTTCGATTTTTCCAACGCCCAACTTGCACAGCTGGCTGCCCATTTTGTAGGAAACCAAACTCTAGACGAGGAACTGCGACTTTCCACCCAACCCTTGAAAGATTTGGACGAAAGTGTGATGTCTTTATTACAACAATATTTCACGCATCCTTTCAAAAATACAGCAGTTTATTTTCACTTATCGCACGAAAGCGACTTGAAACTAAACGAAGTATATGCCTATGCGTGCGAAATTTTCGAGAAGAAAGAATCGTTTTTTGAACAATCGCAACACCTTGCCAAACATTTGTACCAAAAATCGACCCACCCAAAAGTAAAAGCCGGCGACCTGTACGTAGCCTATTTTTCGGAATGTATGGGCGATGAGGAAATGGTAGATTGTATCGGGATTTTTAAATCGGAAACGAAAGAAAAATACTTAAAAGTGTACCAAAAGCACCAAGACTATGAAATGCAGGCCGACGAGGGCATAAACATTCATAAAATGGACAAAGGTTGTCTCATTTTCAACACCGAAAAAGAGAGAGGGTATTTGGTAATGGTGGTGGACAATTTGAACAAGCAAGAAGGCGCCCAGTATTGGAAAGACGAGTTTTTGCAGGTAAGGCCTCGCGAAGACAGCTATTTTCACACGCAAGGCTACATGAAAATGTACCATCATTTTGTGCAGGATAAGCTTAAATTGGAGTACGACATTTCCAAACCCGACGAAATAGACATTAAAAACCGCACCTTGGGATTTTTCAAGGAAAAAGAAGCGTTTGATTTTCAGGAATTTGCCGAAGAGGTCATCCAGCAACCCGAAATCATAGACAAGTTTCGTGACTACAAACAAGAATATCAGGAAAAACACGACACCACTTATGCCGATGAGTTCAGCATTTCGGACAAGGCCGTAAAAAAGCAGGCAAAAGTGTTCAAGAGTGTCATTAAACTCGACAAGAATTTTCACATATATGTACACGGCAACCGCAATTTCATAGAACGGGGCACCGACGAAGCCACAGGAATGAATTTTTACCGATTGCTTTTTGTAGAGGAAAATTAGTTAGCGAATGGGTGTGCTGAAAAAACTGGCAGGCGAAACGGTCATTTATGGTCTGAGCAGCATTGTGGGGCGGTTTCTCAACTACCTCTTGGTGCCCTTCTACACGGCAGTGTTTCTACCCGAAGAATATGGAATCGTAACCGAACTGTATTCCTATGCAGCCTTCCTGAACGTGGTTTTTACCTATGGTATGGAAACCAGCTATTTTCGCCATTGTAATAGGGCGGGTGCCGACCCCGAAAAAGTTTTTTACCAAATACAGTCGATGGTGCTGTTTTCTACCATCCTGCTCAGCCTACCTGTCATTGTTTTTTCCGAAAACATCGCCGCGCTGCTTCAACACCCTGGCAAGGGCGATCTGATTGTTTGGCTAATCTTGACCATTGCCATCGATGCTATTTTGGCCTTAGATTTTGCCCGACTTCGACAGGAAAAGAAAGCCAAAAAATTTGCTTTGGTCAAAATAGCCAACATTTTGGTGAATATCGGGTTGAATATTTTCCTATTGGTGGTGAGTGTACAATACCTTAGCCAAACTTTTCTGAGCAAGGATGTGCGCTTGGTGTTCGTGGCCAACTTTTTTGCCAATGTATTCCAAATCGTGTTTTTTGGGCGGTACTTCAGCAACTGGACTTGGCCTAGCCTAAATTGGGGAACCGTCAAAACCTATCTTGTGTATGGCCTACCCCTTTTGGTAATGGGCCTGGCTGGCATGACCAACGAAGTGATAGACAGGATTATCCTGAAATTTCTTTTGCCAAATGACTTTTACTCGGGCAAATCGGCATTGGCGGCCGTGGGTATTTACGGTGCATGCTACAAGCTTTCCATTTTTATGAGTTTGGGCATACAAGCTTTTCGGTATGCCTCCGAACCTTTCTTTTTTGCCAAGGCAATTGACAAAAACTCGCCTTTGCTGTACGCAAAGGTAATGCACTGGTTTGTATGGGTTTGTGCAGGCGTTTTGATTTTTATTAGCCTAAACCTCGATTGGATTCAGTATGTGTTGCGTAGCCCCCAATATCGCGAGGGTTTGGCAGTAGTACCGCTTCTTTTGGCTGCAAACTTGTTTTTGGGCATTTATTACAACCTCTCTATTTGGTACAAACTGACCGACAATACCAAATATGGCATGTACATAAGCGTGGGCGGCGCCTTTCTCACGATTGGGCTGAATGTGGCATTGGTGCCTCTGTTGGGCTATGTAGGCAGTGCTTGGGCTACTTTGGGTTGTTATGCCTTGATGGCATTGGCAAGCTATATGTTGGGGCAAAAACACTACCCAGTTCCTTACGATTTGACATTTGTAATTTCCACACTGCTCGTGGGCATTACAGCATCGGTCGCCCTATGGGACTACACCGCCTATAGCCACGAACTTACTTCAATTGTCATAAAGAACGTGCTGGCAACCGGACTAGTAGGGTCCTTGTTTTTGCTTGGCAAGAATCTGAAAACCTTGTAGAGACTATTTGGTAATGTCCAATGGATTGAAATCCTTTGGTTTTTCCATACCTTCTTTCAACTCTATCTTCTTGTTGTAGAACAATTTAGGGTCTTCAATATTCAACACCACAAATTCCACCCTACGGTTCATGCCCCTACCTTCAGGCGTTAGGTTGCTTTCGATAGGCCTTGTTTCGCCATAGCCTTTGGCATGAATGATGTTTTTCACCCCTCTACTCTTCAAATACTGCAAAACCGAATTGGCCCTTCGTTGAGACAATGCCAAATTGTAAGCATCGTTACCCATAGCATCGGTATGACCGGCAATTTCCACCTCCAGGTTGGGCGATTCGTCCATCATGTCGGCTATGCGGTCTAGCTCCCAGTGCGAATAGGTTTCCAGCACATGGCTGTTGTACTTAAATAAAATATTTTTGATGGTAAAAGTGAGTCCCACTTCAATTTTAGGCAGATAGAATTTCTTGGTGGTTCTTCCCACTTTTTCGATGGTAGACATGTCTATTTCATTGGTATCTTTTAAATAACCTTCAGAACGAATCGAGTAAGTATATTTTCCGTTGGTGGCATACACTTTGAAAAGAGAGTCGGGATGGGCATCCAAATGACCTGAATATACCACCTTGCCTGTTTCTTTTCTGTAAATTACTACGTTTGCAGTAATTGGAGTTGTGGAGTCTTTGGCACTATATACTTTACCAAAAAATGCTGGCAAAATGTCCAACTTATAATCTTTCAACATCTTCCTTTTTCCAGGCTTTGCATTGGTTAGTTGAATGGTGTCGTAAATAGGTTTGTGGTCGGGAATCTCTACGACAACCACCACCGACTTCCTTCCCATAAATTCACGCATAAAAGGCTTTGAAGTATCAGAAACTGCAATCGAGTCGGCATTTTTGTCGGCCAATGTGACAAACTTGACATTTGCTGGCATGTGTTTTTTATAAAAGTTACTGCCAACCGTAGCCGTCAACTGCAATATCGGATCTAGTTCTTTCAACTTGATGCGAATAATATCGGAATAGATGTTGGTGTCTTTGTTTCCACCAAAATGCCGTGACAAATACACATATTTTCCCGACTGGGGTACTGAAAAATACAAATCATCGTCGGGTGTGTTGAAAGGGGCTCCAATATGCTTAGGTTTTGACCAGTTGGTCCAGCTGTCGTCTAGCCTTTTCGACTCATATATATCAAACTCGCCAAACGAGCCTCGGTGGCCATTGGAAGAAAAGTAAATGGATTTTCCGTTGGGTGCTATAAAAGCGGTAGCCTCTATCCCTTTGGTATTGATAACATTGCCAATATTGACTGGTTTGGAATACTTGTAGGGTTTAATCTTGAAACTTAAATAAATGTCTTGCTGTCCATAGGTGTCGTCGGGTTGGGTAATGGACATTAAAAGCACTTCTTCGTCGGGCGACAAATCGAAGGAGCAAAGCTCACGGTTTTTGTAATTTTTGATTTTGATAGGCTTGGGAAAGCTCCATTTGCCGTCGGGCTGCAACTCGCTCATCGAAATACCCAGTCCACTCGTTTTGTTTTTAAAATAGCGGTTGTGCAACAACAGTTTTTTGCCGTCGTTGGAAACCCAGTGCACCATGTTGTCGCCATAATCGTTGATGGGCTCGGGCATGTGTTCGGCTGGCCCCCATGTACTGTCTTTTTCGTTCATACGCGACACCCATATATCGCGCGTGCCTCTCAAATTGTCGGGGTCTTTTACTTTGAAGAAATACAGCGTTTTGCCGTCGGGCGAAACACGGGCACCAGCCGACTTATGGCCTTTGTTTACATTTATGCCCAGGTTGTCGATGTAGTACAACGTAGAATCGGAGTCGATGTGCATGGTGTCATTGCTATACATTTCAGGATGTATAAAGCGTTTTGCCTTTTGGGTAAAGCCATTGAAACCTAAAAAAGCAAGGACAAAAAGTAGCGTTAATTTTTTCATACACTTTTATGCGCAATAATTACCAGAAATAGGAGTGTGAACTGGGAAGTTTTTTCTTTGGAATGTGATAGCCTACAAGAATTTCATGCGAACCGGCATTGTACCTACGCAAATCGGAGATGGAATAATCGTAGGAATACCCAATATCGATACGTCGGTCGATGGTCATGCCAATGAGGCAAACCAAGGCATCTTTGTTACGATATGATAGACCGAGCCACATTTTGTCGCGATAGCGCAATTTGGTGTTCAAATCGAACTGGATAGGTGCTGGCGACAAGCCTTTTACAAGTATAGACGGCACCAAAGCCCATTTTTCATCTAGCTTTATTTTATAGCCCGCAGTAAAGAAATAGTGGCGGTTCAGCTTGCCTTCTGAATTTGAACCATCCGATATTTTAACCTTGTTGTTGAAAATTTGCAGAATAGACAATCCTACATACAAATGACGGCTATATAGCCATCCGCCTATACTTCCATCGGGCGAAAAGGCAGATGGGTTGCCCAACGTCACATTGTCGGTTTGATTGTCGGCAAAACGAAGTCTGTCCCTGTCGATGTTATAATTTTGGAACCCGATGAAAGTACCCATTGAAAACACCAGCTTGTTGCTGATAGGCAAGTGATAGGCATACGAGCCGTACATTTTGTATTTGGTCAATGGCCCAGTACGCTCGCCCGTTGCAAAACCTCCGACTCCATGCCAAGGAAGGGGTTTTACATCTTCAAATTCGGTTTTTTTCTTGCCGATGGGGGTATGAAAAGTGCCGTAGTAGTTTCGCGGGGCATCTTCCACTCCCACCCATTGCGAACGATACCCTACTTTGGTGTCCATGTAATCTTCGGTGCCCGTCACACCAGGGTTTATAAGCAACTGATTGAACATGTACATACTGTACTGTGACTCTTGTTGTGCTTGAGAGTGCAAGTAAAAGCAAATCAAACAACACAGAACTAGTAGCTTCTTGGCCATTGTATTTTTCATGCAATAATTATCTTAGGATGGTCACAGAATTTACAAACGGTTTGCCACCATTTTTCAAATCGATAATGTAATAATAGGTGGCAACGGGCAACTGTTGTCCGTTGCGTGTACCGTCCCAGGGTTCAGGATACCCCGGCGCAGACCTAAATACGCGACTTCCCCATTTGTTATACACTTCCACTTCGGCATTGGGATAGAATGAATTAATATTCAATATATCCCACCGGTCGTGTACGCCGTCGCCATTGGGCGAAAACACATTGGGAATGTTGATAAGGTAATCCACTTTTATTTTAGCACTGTCTAAAGCAGGACAACGACCACCCAAGTTGGTGACGAGCAAGTACACATCTGTTTCGGGATTTTCGGGTGTAATTGTGGCACCGTTCAAAGAATTAGGGTTGGCAATTTGAGCAGGCGTAGCAGGACTACTGTACCATTTGTAGCTAAACTGGTTCAACTTGTCGGAAGCCGAATTAGATGAAGAGCCATTTCCATTCAAATTGATAGCATTGAGCGCCCCAAACATGCTCACATCTTCGTAACTGTTGGCTTCTGCAGTTGCATAATCCAACACGCGCACAATCTTGGTAAGCGTATCGCCATTTTTTTGCGCACAATTACTGTACGGGATGGCTTGTATTTT
>JBIKRJ010000004.1:0-33889 GCA_044349205.1 Cytophagales bacterium
GAACCCACTAGTAGAGTACCATCTAAGGTTGTATCTATGTACTGGACCGACTCATATTCACCAATAATCCACTTTTTCTCCTTCTGTGTTTTCAGGTCAACACAAGTCAATTGCCCGGCTCGGCTCCCAATCCAAACCTTCCCTTTCGATTCGTAAAATATCTTGTTGATGCTTTTCCCTACTGAAACCTGGTTGAAAACAGAAAATTTTCCGTTTAGTAGCGAAGAAACTTCGCCATTGAAATGAGAAAAAAGATGTTTTCCGTCGGGAAGTAATGCTGAAGATGTAATAAAATCTTCCGACAATCCATTGTTCGACTTGAAGGTAAGAAAGTTTTTACCATCAAATCTTGTCAAACCATTGCCCGTTCCTATCCACAAATAATTTTTTTTGTCTTGCAGCAGGGTGTAAACATAATCTTGGGGCAATCCTTGATGGCGAGTATAAACCGTCACTTCGTAGTCTTTTGCGCCCAAGACCCCGATTGTAAAAAAGAATATGAACGAAGAAAAAAAACTTCTCATTTTACCTTGATGGTGTATTTGTATTTGGGCACACCACCTATGGGTATGTTGTAAAATGGAATGTTTTTGCCGTATTGATTGGTAATGGACATTACCATGTTGTTGTTGGGCTTCGATTTAGATTTGATAATTTGAATATCGAGCGATGTCTTTTTTTCTTGTGGCAAAATATCGTGTACGCTTGTCGCCCATTTGTCTTCCTTGCTGCCCACAATAGGTTCGCCTCGCTTTCCAACCGAAACCAAACGCATATAACTGTCATCGTCCAAGTCAAAAGTTTTGATGTGTACTGCGATAACATCTTCTGTAATAAAGGGATACACATGCGATATAGAGCCTATTTCATCATGTAGGCGATAGGTATATTCGTAAGTAAATACATTGGCACCTTCCAGAGGCACATTTTCGTGGGCCTCTGAGCTAACGAAATACTTGTACAAGTTACCGTCGTCGCCACTTATCCCCTCGGCAAGAATTTTGAAAATATAACCATTGTATTCTTGCGTGTTCAACTCACCTTCCATCGGGTTGAACGGGCCGAAAGTAAACCACTGCTTGTCGTACCTAGACTCACTTCCAAAAATCTTGTTTTTCAGCAAAGTACCTGATTGCTTGCTGCCTACTGGCAAGTCTTTTATAGCGTTTTTGGAAGATACTGTACCTTTACCCCCATAAATACTAAATCGAGTTTGGGTGTTGAAACTATTCTTAGACTCATCAAATTTTCCTGATACATCTGGGTCGAAAATACGTATGTAAAAAGGTTGCGTTAGGTTGACCGGTATTTCTACAAAAAAAGTCTGAACAAAATCATGATCGCCCCATTTTGTCTGGCTATTCTTGCCAAATGTGACCAGAAATGGAATGTTCGAATCAATTCCAGGGGCTGGCTGGGCTATTGAAGAAAAAAAACCGCAAAAGCACCAAGCAATAATCACAAAAAGTACTTTCCGCATACTATTCCACCACTCGTTTAAAAATTGAAATTACGAATTTATTTACAAAGCAAGTATTGAAATTGGGTATGGCAAACTCCAACAACCTTAATGCAAACGAATAAAACAAACTTTAAAAAATTACCCCGCTTCCAAACAACAAAGCCAATACAAAAATCGTTAAATTGAGCGTGAGTATTTTTCTCTTGATTTAGAAAACTAAATTTGTTCGCTATGAAACTTCAAATTCATTCCATCCATTTCGATGCCGACGTCAAATTGCTCGATTACATCGAAAAGAAAACCAACAAACTCCACACTTATTTCGATCGAATAACCGATGGAGAAGTTTTCTTGAAACTAGACAAAGGGGAAGCTTTAGACAATAAAATAGTAGAGATAAAGCTGAATGTGCCTGGTCATGAAGTTTTTGTAAAAGAAAAATCGCGCTCTTTCGAAGCTGCTACAGACATCGGAGTGGAAGCGTTGGAGAAACAACTGAAGAAAATCAAAGAAAAAGCCTTGTCGCTTAGATAGCCTTAAGGCCGGAACTTTCCGGCCTTTTTTATTTTATTTGTCTTGAAATACAGTCATGCAAAACCCCGATTTTTATTCACACCCCACAGCAATAATAGATGCTGGTTGCGAAATTGGAAAAGGAACTAAGATTTGGCATTTCAGCCATATAATGCCCAACTGCAGGATAGGCGAAAATTGCAACATTGGCCAAAACTGTGTCATTTCTCCAAATGTGGTTTTGGGCACAAATGTAAAAATCCAAAACAATGTATCGTTGTACACGGGTGTAGAATGTGAAGACGATGTTTTTTTGGGGCCTTCGGTGGTGTTTACCAACATTTTGAACCCTAGAAGTGCAATAGTGCGTAGAGATAAATTTTTGAAAACCCATATTCGAAAAGGTGCTTCGTTGGGCGCCAACGCCACGATTTTATGTGGCATCGAAATAGGCCAATATGCCCTGATAGGTGCAGGGGCTGTAGTTACTAAAGATGTAAAACCCTACGCATTGGTTGTCGGAAATCCGGCTCGACAAAGTGGCTGGGTAAGTGAATTTGGTCACAAACTACATTTCAATTCGGAAGGAAAAGCTACCTGCCCAGAAGAAAAAAGCCACTATCTTTTGGATAGTGGCTTTTGCAGGAAGATTCATTCTTAGGCTTAGAACATTTTCCAGTCCCACTTTACAAAACCTTCGATAGCTTCGTATTCGGGCAAGCCTAAGTCGTTGTACCTCTTTGCAGTATCTCTGTTTCTATCTTCAGAACGCTGCCAAAATTCTCTTGGGTCTGAACCAGGGAACATCGCGGCATCTTTTTGTGATTGATGCTTGAAGATACCTCTTCTTTTTCTCATCAGCTCGTCGGGGCTAATTGGAACTGCCATTTCAATTTGGTCAACTTTCCATTCTTGCCAAGCGCCACGATACAACCATATCCAGCAATCTTTCATCCAAGGTTCGTTTTTCAACTCTTGCAAGGCCAAGAATATTGCCTTCAAGCACACCCTGTGCGTGCCGTGCGGGTCGGAAAGGTCGCCCGCTGCAAAAACCTGATGAGGCTTCACCTTTTGCAACAAGTTTTTCACCACATCCACATCTTCCTGACTGATAGGGTTTTTATTTATCAAACCAGTTTCATAAAATGGCATATCGAGGTAGTGGATATTTTCGTCGGGAATGCCTACATAGCGACAAGTAGCTTTGGCCTCGCCTCTACGTATCAATCCTTTTATCTTCATTACCTCGGGGCTGTCGATATCGCCCGATTTTTTGTTTTTGATAGAATCGACTATTTGTTGGAAAACATCGGTCAAATCTTGGCTTCCCTTCTGGTAAGCATTGAAATCGCGGGCGAAATCAGCAAAACGAATCGCATCGTCGTCAAACACTGCAATGTTACCTGAGGTTTGATAGCCTACATGCACGTCGTGCCCTTGGTCTACCAAGCGAATGAAAGTACCCCCCATCGAAATAATGTCGTCGTCGGGGTGTGGACTGAAAATAACGGCTCTTTTGGGGAATGGATTGGCGCGTTCAGGACGTTGACTGTCATCGGCATTGGGTTTGCCACCAGGCCAACCGGTAATCGTTTTTTGAAGCAGGTTAAATACTTCGATATTGATGGTGTACGAAGTGCCGCGTTCTGCAAGCAATTCAGATAAACCATGGTCGTTATAATCCCTGTCGGTAAGTTTCAAAATAGGTTTTTGAGTTTTTTCGCACAGCCAAATAACAGCTCTTTTCACCGTTTTCTGATCCCAAGTCACGCTACCTACCAACCAAGGAGTTTTAATTTGGGTAAGTTCTACAGAAGAAGCCTCGTCTAAAACGACCGTTACATCATTGTGATTTTGAAGGAATGTAGCAGGTACTGCATCAGAAATAGGACCTTCCACAGTTTTGCGAATAACACCGGCTTTGCCCTCGCCCCAAGCCATTAAGTAAATCTTTTTGGCTTTGAAAATACTACCTACCCCCATGGTGATGGCAGTACGAGGCACATGCTCTTCGCCAAAGAAATCAGAAGCAGCATCGGTTCTGGTCACATGGTCGAGCGTAATAAGACGCGTCAAAGAATCTAGTCTTGAACCCGGCTCGTTGAAACCAATGTGGCCTGTACGACCGATACCCAATATTTGAATGTCGATACCACCGTGAGAATCGATAAGCGACTCATATTTGGCACAAAAATCACCAATCTTATCTTTGGGCAAGGTGCCATCAGGAATGTGGATGTTTTCCTTTTTGATATCCACATGTTTGAATAATTGATCGTTCATGAACCTGACATAGCTTTGCAAAGCCGTTGGTTCAATGGGATAATACTCGTCCAAATTGAAGGTGACCACATTTTTGAAGCTGAGCTCTCCAGCTTTGTGAAGCCTAACCAATTCGGTATAAAGACCTTTTGGTGTGGAACCGGTAGCCAAACCCAACACACAATTTTTGCCTTCAGAAGCCTTGGCACGAATCGTTGAAGCGATTTCCTGTGCTACAGCTTTGGCAGCAAGTTCAGATGAAGCGAAGATTTTTGTTTTCAATCGTTCGAATGAAGAAGTCATTTGCATTACAGACATTTTTATGGGTTACAAACAAAATTATTCTTTCGTAATCCTGTAAACCCCTTTGAGGGATAAAAAGGTGCTGTTAGTTTAGACGTGCGTTTCAGTAAAAAGCAATAAGCTTCTTTGCCAAAAACTTCATAAATACTAAGACTCAAAAATAAAGTCCTATAAGGTTTGCAAATATAAATGTCTTACTTTAAAAAGTTCAATTTTTATTTGCAGAATTTTTAGCTTTTTTTGGGTTTTAAAGTCAATTTTACGCAATCTAAACTCGCGCAATGGACATTTTTGTAGGCAGTCTTCCATTTAAAATGGATGAAAAAGAATTGAAAGCTCTTTTTGAAAATCTTGGACAAGTGGATGCCGTGAAAATTATCATCGACAAAGCCACAAGACAAAATAAAGGTTTTGGATTTGTAGTGATGCCCAATGAACATGAAGCCCTCAAGGCCATCGAAGAACTAAATGGCTTCGAGATTATGGGAAGAAAAATTGCCGTTAGCCAGTCGGTAAAAAGAGACAGAGACAATCCACCTCCTTTTAGAGAGGGGAAAAAACGGGACAGCGGCTTCAATAGAAACTCCCCTAACGACCGTTTCAAGAAAAGGTGGTAATTATTTTGGAGGAATTTTTGCTTAGCTTTTTTCAGCTTTCCTGAAACGCAAGTGTGACACCGATTTATAAGGAGCCCTTATTTGCAGATAATCCTCAATTTCTTTCACCGACTGCTCGTCCATAAATTTCATTAAAGGCTGGGACACCGATTGAAACTTTTCCAAGGCAGGTAAAATTTTCTTATCCCAATGGTCTTGTAACTGATCTAAATCTTCGGGCAATATTTTTTTTCGGCAATAGGGCGAACCACAAGCACAACTAAAACCCTGTTCCAAATTAAAAAGACCGTAATCGTCAGTTATCTCTTCTCCAGGTTGTATGTCTTTTATTGCAAGCTCGAAGCCATAGCCAGTGCTTATCGTATTGGGATTGCAGCTATGATTAATGTATTTGGCCTGATCCCAACTTATGATATAGTGACCATCTTCGTTAATGTATGAATACTTCTCGATGATTTCTTTCATCGCTTTGCTGTGCGATATAAATTTTTTGGGCGATACATCTATTTCCAGACTATCTTTCACATAGGTGAGCGAGCCTTTAGGAATAAATTTGGTGGCGAAAACACCTGATCCAATAACTGGATTCACAAACTTTAGTGTAGTATCGGGATGAAGCATTGTTTTAGAAGGTAAAATCGATTGGTTTGGTAGGTTTTTGCCACTTTATTTGAAAAATTTACGCATCCCTTTTTATGATTCAATTATAGAATTTATTTTTCAAAATCAGTAATTTGTTGAGATTTATGTCCATGTCTGTTTTTTGATCGTAATAGTAATGAATAAGTAAAATTTGACTATGATACCGCAACTAGTTTTTATTGCATTTTTAGGCGCTTGTAGCTTTTTTTTGACTAAAAACATTCGAAAAATCATTCGCAACATATCTCTTGGCAAACCAAAAGATATGGAGTGCGTCAAATGGGAACGATGGAAGATGGTGTTGCTGATAGCTTTCGGACAAAAAAAGATGTTTGCGCGCCCTATTTCGGCTATTTTACATTTGTGTGTGTATGTAGGTTTTGTCATTATCAATATTGAAATTTTAGAAATTGTGGCTGACGGTGTGCTGGGCTCTCACCGTATTTTACATCCCCTACTCGGTAGTTTTTACTCTACAATCATCAATTTATTCGAAATTCTTGCCCTATTGGTCATTCTAGCTTGCGTATTTTTTCTGTTGAGAAGAAATGTGTTGAAAATCCCTCGTTTCACCATGCGCGAACTCAGCCAATTTTCTTTGTGGGACGCAAACCTCATTTTGATCGTAGAAATCGTTCTGATGTGTGCTTTTCTGAGCATGAATGCCACCGATTTTTTGCTTCAAAACAGAAACATTGTCCAATATACTTCTACAGGCCCTTTTGTTTTGAGCCAATTTTTGAGTCCCTTGTTCGAAGGTCTCTCTACTCCACAACTTGAATTTACCGAGCGTTTCAGTTGGTGGGCACATATTTTAGGCATCATGGTCTTTGCCAATTACTTGCCCTTTTCAAAACACCTGCACATTGCAATGGCTTTTCCAAATACCTATTATTCGAATTTGGAAGCCAAAGGAAAATTGAAAAACATGCCCGTGGTAACGTGTGAAGTAAAAAATATGTTGGGTGTTGCGTTGAGTGAAGAAGAAAAAAAAGAAGCAGATGCGAACGAGACAGATCGTTTTGGAGCCAAAGATGTACCTGACCTTAGTTGGAAAAATTTGATGGAAGCCTATACTTGCACCGAATGTGGCCAATGCACTTCTGTATGCCCTGCCAACATCACTGGCAAAAAATTGTCTCCTCGAAAAATTATGATGGATACTCGCGACCGAATGGAAGAAATAGGACGCAACATCGACAAGAATGGTCATTTTGTAGAAGATGGTAAATCTTTGTATGGCAGCTACATAACGGCTGAAGAACTTTTGGCCTGTACCACTTGCAATGCCTGTGTAGAAGCTTGTCCCATAAATATTGACCCTTTGGACATCATTGTACAGCTGCGCCGATATCGTGTAATGGAAGAAGCCAAAGCACCAGAAAGTTGGAACGCAATGTTTGCTAACTTGGAAAACAACCAAGCACCTTGGAAATTTTCGCCTAGCGACCGATTTAATTGGGCAAACCAATAATATGAAAATATTTTGTTAATTATTGCAGTAGCAAAGTGCTATCTTTGCCACTCTAGAATCTTGCATGCTTTCATTTTTTAGCAAACTCACCAACCTACAGCTTCGCATTATTGCGGCAATAATTGGAGGAAGCATTGTAATCAATGCCATTTATTGGAACGATTGGTCTTATTTCATGCTGTTTCTGTGTATTTGCTTTTTAGCCAATTTGGAATTTTACGACTTGCTTATAGACGATAAAAAAAGACCAAATAAATATTTTGGAACTTTCATTGGACTAACTACTTACATCGTTGTTTTCCTTGTCGAAAAAGGAATATTGCCCAGCATTGTGCTTATCCTACTTTTTCCATTGTGCGCCTTGCTCTTTATTTATGAATTGTATTTCAGTAATAAAAAGCCTTTCAACAATGTAGCCTACACACTTTTGGGAGTACTATATGTTAGCATTCCTTTTTCCTTGATGCATATTGCCACATTCAACCTTGGAAAATACAGTTGGCAAATATGCCTTGGTTGCCTTTTTCTGTTGTGGGCAAGCGATACTGGTGCCTATTTTGCAGGAAAAAATTTTGGTAAAACAAAACTATTTCCTCGTATTTCGCCCGGCAAAACCTGGGAAGGTACAATAGGAGGTGCAGCGTTTTCAATTGGCATTTCCTTTTTGATTTCCTCCTATTTTACCGAACTCAAACTATGGCAATGGACAAGCCTTTCTGTGATTATTGTAGTTGCAGGCAGTTATGGCGATTTGGTTGAATCTTCTTTCAAAAGAAGTCTGAAAATAAAAGACTCTGGTTCGACTATTCCAGGCCACGGAGGCTTTCTCGACCTATTTGAGGGTTGGCTTTTGTCTGCGCCCTTTATTGTGACCTTCTTAGAAATAAGTCAGCTTTTACATCTCGACTAAATGCCTTCTAACAAAATCATTTTGGCCTCTGCTTCCCCACGCAGAAAGGAATTATTGGCTGGCTTAGGCTTTGATTTCGACATTATACCTTCCAACGTAGAGGAGATTTATCCTGAAAAAATAGTGTTAGACAAAGTGCCCGAATACTTGGCCGAACTGAAGGCCAACGCATTGTCGGGAAAATACAAAGAAGCTATCATCATCTCGGCCGACACAGTGGTCATCCTTGAAAATGAGATATTGGGTAAACCTGCAGATTTGAAAGAAGCCAAAACAATTCTAAAAAAACTTTCGGGCAAAAAACACGAAGTCATTACGGGAGTTTGTATCATTGCAAACGGCACTAAACACACCTTCTCCGACAAAACAGAAGTTTATTTCAAAGAATTGACCGACGATGAAATCCATTTTTATGTACACCGCTACCAGCCAATGGACAAAGCAGGTGCCTACGGAGTACAAGAATGGATTGGGTATGTAGCCGTTGAAAAAATAGTTGGTTCATTCTACAACGTAATGGGAATGCCCATAAACAAAGTATATTCAATTTTAACCCAATATATTCGATGAACGCTGAACAAATGCGCGACTTGAAAGACCGCATCTCGGTCTTGAGGAGGTATCTTTGACTACGATGCCAAAATAGCCCAAATCAAAGAAGAAGAAGCCATTACCAATGAAGCTGGCTTTTGGGACAACCCTAAAGAAGCCGAAAAATTATTGAAGGGAATCAAGCAAAAGAAGATATGGACTGATGACTTCGAAGCCGTAAACAGAGTAGCCGAAGACACTGAAGCTCTTTTTGAATTTTTTCAAACAGGCGATGTAGCAGAAATCGAAATGGATGCCGAGTTTATCAAAGCCCAAGCTTTGGTCGAAAAACTCGAATTCAAACGCATGTTAAGCGAGGAAGAAGACCAACTTGGCGCCATTATTGAAGTTAATTCTGGAGCTGGTGGAACCGAAAGCCAAGATTGGGCCGACATGCTTTTCAGGATGTACATTATGTGGGGCGAAAAGCACGGCTATAGTGTGAAAGAATTGTACTATAACCCTGGCGACGGTGCTGGTATCAAATCGGCAGGACTTGAAATAGACGGCCCTTTTGCTTACGGATATTTGAAAGCTGAAATTGGGGTGCATCGTTTGGTACGCATCTCTCCTTTCGATTCCAATGCAAGAAGACACACTTCTTTTGCCTCAGTTTTTGCTTACCCCATGGCCGACGATTCTATTCAAATTGACCTAAACTTGGGAGATATTGAATGGGACACTTTCAGAGCAGGCGGCGCAGGTGGTCAAAATGTGAACAAAGTAGAAACTGCTGTACGACTGAAACACAAACCTTCGGGCATCATTATTGAATGCCAAAAAGAACGCTCTCAGCTTCAAAACAAGGAGCACGCCATAAAAATGTTGAAATCTAGGCTATACCAGCTTGAAATCGAAAAAAGAAACGAAGCCCGCGACAAAGTAGAAAGCACCAAAAAGAAGATAGAATGGGGTTCTCAAATTAGAAATTATGTTTTTCACCCTTACAAGTTGGTAAAAGACAACAGAACTGGTATAGAAACTTCTGATGTACAAGGGGTTATGGACGGTGACTTGGACGAATTTATCAAAGCCTACCTCATGCAACAAGACTAAAAATTACCTTTGGTTGGTCCCAACACTACGAAGCTCCTTGATGAGATTTTCGTGATCTGACTCCAATTTGTCGTGGTCTTCCAAAAGACGAGTGTGATCCATTTGCATAAGCTTGTATTCTTCTTCTAGCAATTTGTGCTCTTCTTCTATAAATTCTTTGTCAATCTTGCCGTTGTTGTATTTTTCAATCAATCGCTTGTGCATTTTCAAAATCACTTCGTGCTTGTCTATAATGTCGTCGTGCTTTTCGAGAAGTTTCACATGAGCAATCTCAATTTTGGCTTGAGAGGAATCCAACTTACCCCCTGCTTTACTATATTCTTTTCCCCACTCCACGTGTCTTTTGTTCAATTTGTCGTGAGCAGCCTTCATCAAACTATCTTGTTTTAGCATGGCTTGATGAACGGTTTGTAAAAGCTGTCCCAAAGGTTTGTCCTCTTGTTTGCAAGAGCTCAAAAATGCACTTATAAAAAATATAGTTAAACAAAAATTAAGTTTCATTATAAAATTAAGATTTTCCTTTCCAAAGATAGCTTTTGTAGACAAAGAACAAAAATTGAAAGTAAATATTTTGGGCTGCGGTTGTGCAATGCTATTTTTAATCTTGATAAAAACACCCAATTTGCGCGCTCAACACTGCTCCAATGGCCAAAAACTTAGTCATAGTCGAATCTCCAGCTAAAGCCAAAACAATCGAAGGTTACTTAGGCACCGATTACACAGTAAAGTCTAGTTACGGCCACGTGCGCGACCTGCCCGACAACGACACGGGTATTGACATACAAAATGGGTACCGCCCTACCTATGTCATTTCGGAAGACAAAAAACAGGTAGTGAGCGAATTGAAAAAACTTGCAAAACAAGCCGAAACTGTATGGCTGGCAACTGACGATGACCGCGAGGGTGAAGCTATTTCTTGGCATTTGCACGAAGCACTAAACCTGAATGATCAAAATACCAGAAGAATCGTATTTCGCGAAATCACCAAAAACGCGATTCAAAATGCGATAAAAAGCCCAAGAGGTATCGATTTAGATTTGGTAAATGCCCAACAGGCACGAAGGGTACTCGACAGATTGGTAGGTTACGAATTGTCGCCAGTGTTGTGGAAAAAAATTAAAAGAGGCCTTTCTGCAGGTAGGGTGCAATCGGTGGCGGTTCGCTTTATTGTAGAACGTGAGCGTGAGATTGAAAAATTCAACAGTTCGTCTGTGTTCAAAATCAGTGCCATTTTCACTCTCGAAAAAGGGAAAAAACTGAAAGCCGAACTTGCGCAAAAATTTTCAACCGAAGAGGAAGCGCTCGCATTTTTGGAAAAATGCAAAGGCGCTGTTTTCCAAATAAAAAATCTGGAAAAAAAACCAGCAAAAAAGTCGCCCGCGCCCCCTTTCACCACTTCTACTTTGCAACAAGAAGCAGGTAGAAAATTGTATTTTTCGGTTGCCCAAACGATGTCCATTGCCCAACGATTGTACGAGGCTGGTAAAATATCGTACATGCGTACCGATTCTGTCAATCTTTCGGAAGACGCCATAGCGAGTGCCAAAAACACAATAGAAAAAAACTACGGCGCCGAATATTTCAAATACAGAAAGTATTCTACCAAACAAGAATTAGCTCAAGAAGCGCACGAAGCGATTCGTCCCACCGATTTTTCAATCGAAAATGCCAGCAGCGACCGGAACGAACAACGCTTGTACGATTTGATTAGAAAAAGGGCGCAAGCGTCGCAAATGGCCGATGCCGAAATTGAACGCACAACCGCCAGCATCAGCATTTCTGGCACAGAGTATATTCTTACGGCCACTGGCGAAGTGATAAAGTTCGAGGGCTTTTTGAAAGCATACCAAGAATCGACCGACGACGAAGAATTGGATGACAACGAAGAAAACTCGGCATTGCCGCCTTTGAATATCGGACAGATACTAAACCTTGACGAAATTTCTGCCAAACAAACCTTTAGCCGACCTGCTCCTCGCTACACCGAATCTAGTTTGGTAAAAGCATTGGAAGAAGCCGGCATTGGCCGACCATCTACCTACGCGCCCACAATTTCTACCATACAAAACAGGGGCTATGTGGTGAAAGAAAACCGCGACGGCAAAACGCGCCAATTCAAAACATTGACTTTGTCTAACAACGAAATCACGAAAAAAACGCAAACTGAAAATTACGGTGCCGAAAAAGCAAAACTTTTTCCAACAGACACCGCAATGGTAGTCAACGATTTCTTAGTCAATTACTTCCCCAATATTGTGGACTTTTCTTTTACCGCCAAAGTAGAAAAAGAGTTTGATGAGATTGCCAATGGTTCCAAAGAGTGGGGAGGCATGATTGATTCATTTTACAAAAATTTTCACACAAGTATAGAAGACACTACAACCAAAGTAGACAGAAAAGAAATTTCGACCGCGCGCGAACTAGGATTAGACCCTACAACGGGCAAAACAGTGTCGGTACGGCTGGGCAAGTTTGGCGCTTTTGCACAGTTGGGCGAAGCAGAAGAGGACAAAAAACCATTGTATGCAAGCTTAAAAAAAGGTCAACTGCTTGAAACCATTACCTTAGACGAAGCTTTGGATTTGTTTAAACTGCCGCGTACTGTGGGCAATTTTGAAGAAAAACCCATGATTGTGGCAATTGGAAAGTTTGGCCCGTATGTCAAACACGACAACAAGTTTTATTCACTTGATAAGACCGACGACCCCATGACTGTTTCGGAGGAACGTTCGATAGAAATCATTGGAAACAAAAGAAAAGCCGAAAGTGAAAAACTCATCAAAGAATTTTCAGAAAATACAGAAGTGAAAATTTTGAATGGCTTGTATGGGCCATACATCGTGGTGGGCAAAAAAAATGTGAAAATCCCCAAAGGCAACGAACCGAAAGAAATTACCTTGGAACAATGTCTTGAATGGGCCGAAGCCACCCCCGACAAAAAACCGAGGTTTGTGCCACGCGGCAAAAAGAAATAGGCCCATGTGCCCTACATTTTGACCATGCCACCCAATCTTTCTGCTGTCGTCATCACCCACAACGCCAAAGACACCATAAACCGCTGTTTAGATGCCTTGTTGCAAGTAACTGACGATGTAGTGGTGGTGGATTCGGGTAGCCACGATGGCACTAGTGAAATATGCCTTTCAAAATCCGTTCACTATTTGCAAAAAGATTGGGAAGGCTACGCAGCAAACAAGAATTTTGGCGGTCTGCACACTAAGCATGATTATATTCTTTCAATAGATTCTGACGAGATTTTGTCGGACGAACTCATTAAATCGATACAAGAGGAGTTTGGCAAAAAAGACTTGAAAGATGCCTATAAACTCAATTTCTTGACCAGCTATTGTGGCAAATGGATTCGTTATGGAAGTTGGAATCCCGAATGGCACATCCGAATTTTTAACAAGAATAAAATACAATGGCAAGTGCAGGAAGTACACGAAACACTGAATATCAATTCTTCTCACTCTGTTTCGACCTTGGAAGGTAAAGTATTGCACTACTCCTATCCTACCATAGAAAAACACTTACAGAAAATAGAAACGTACACAAGCCTTTTTGCACAAAGAGCCTTCAAATCAGGAATAAAATCTAATTTAATAAAGGCTTATGGAAGTGCCATTTTTACATTTTTGTCAAGTTATTTGTTGAAATTTGGTTTTTTGGACGGATACTACGGCTATATAATTGCCAAAAACAATGCTTGGTATGCTTATTTGAAATACAAAAAACTAAGATTAACCTGGCACCAAATTGAGAATACTTGAGATAAATACCGAAAAAACTTGGCGAGGAGGAGAAAGACAAACATTTTTCGCGCTAAAAGGATTTTCCGCTCTCGGTTGTAGCATTGAATTATTGGCTCGTAGAAACTATCCATTACTCACAAAAGCCACCTACGAAGGTTTTACTTGTCATGCAGTGAATAGTCATTGGGGAGTTATACCGTTTTTGTTACGTAGTAGAAACCGATATGATATTGTGCATGTTCAAACAGCTAACTTGCTCACATTTGCTATACTTACAAAACCTTTTCACAAGTCGAAAGTAGTATACACCCGTAGATTGGACTTTGTACCCACTGGATGGCTGACTCGTTGGAAATACAATCAAGCTGACATGATTGTTGCCATTTCAACTCCAATCAAAAACATTTTGGAAAAATTTGGTGTACGCAAATTGGCCCTCATTCCTGAATGTATCGAAGAAAAAAAACTAAATAAAGAGCGAGCAAAGCAGCTTTTGATTAATTTAAAACTGACCAATCAAAAGATAATTGGCACCACTGCAGCCTTGTTTCAGCACAAAGACCCCAAAACAATGATCAATGCTATTGAAGAACTGAGCAAGACTCAGCAAAATTTTGTTTTGCTACATTTTGGAGATGGTGTTTTAAAATCGGAAGTGGAAAGGCTTATACGTGAAAAAAGCCTTAATGCTCAATATCTTCTAATGGGCTTCCAGCAAGATGTTGAAGACTTTTTCAGCATATTCGATGTGTTTGTCATGAGTTCCGAGGAAGAAGGTTTAGGAAGCAGCGTGTTGGATGCTTTTGTATACAAAGTGCCAGTAGTAAGTACCAATGCTGGAGGACTTGCCGAAATTTTACAGAATCGTGGTATACTTGTAAATGTCAAAGACCATAAGGCACTGGCAGAAGCACTAGCAAATGTTTTGAATAAACCCGAAAATCAAAGACAAAATGTAGAAAACGCATATGAATATGTGAGCAAGCAACTCACGTTGAAAAATATTCATTCTGAATACCTAGTACTTTTCAAAATACTACTGCCCTCGGTAAAGTGTGTGGAATAGTTGGAACTTTTCGCTTTGATGAACAAAAAATCGACCTAAAAGCCGTTGAAAAAGCGATTTCGTGCCTACAAAAAAGAGGGCCTGACCATCGACATGTTTTTGCCGAAAAGAAAATAGCCCTTGGCCATAGCCGCTTGGCTATCATCGACTTGGAAGCCACCTCAAACCAGCCTTTTCAGGACCCTACAGGCAGATATGTACTGGCCTACAACGGCGAAATATTCAACTTCAAGGAATTAAAAAAAGAATTACAATCGTCGGGAATTTCTTTCCAAACCCAATCAGACACTGAAGTCTTGTTGCACCTTCTCATTCTGGAAGGCGTTAATTGCCTTCAAAAACTTAATGGCTTTTTCTCCTTTGCATTTTACGACAGACATGAAGAAAATCTGTTGATTTCGAGAGACCGATACGGGGTAAAACCCATGTATGTGTACCAAAACGATTCGCAAGTCTCTTTTGCTTCAGAAATGAAAGCGCTTGTTGCATTGGGCATACCCAAGCAACTCGATATCAATTCCTTGTTGTGCTATCTTCAACTGTATTACATTCCCTCGCCCGACAGTATTTTTAGCGAGGTCAAAAAACTTCTTCCTTCCCACTGGATGTCGTTCGACAAACATGGGAAACAAGAAATTGGCAAGTATTACGAACTGAATACCCAAAAAATAGATGCCACCTACGCTCAAAAGAAAAGCGACTTGGAAGAACTTTTGAGCCAATCGGTACAAAAAAGATTAGTGAGCGATGTACCTGTTGGGGTGTTTTTGAGTGGTGGGGTAGATTCTTCCATTGTCGCTTATTTGGCAAAAAAACATAGTCCACACATTCAATCATTTTCTATCGGTTTCAAAGATGCTTCTTTTTATGACGAAAGCATTTGGGCTGAAAAAGTTGCCAAACATCTTCATCTTCAACACCATACTTTCTTTTTGAGCAACGAGGAAATGCTGGGCACGGTACAAGAAGCCATGTCTTACATCGACGAGCCCTTTGCCGATTCTTCAGCTATAGCCGTGTACAACTTGTGCAAACATACCAAACAGTACGCAACCGTTGCCCTCACCGGCGACGGTGCCGACGAAGTGTTTGGCGGCTACAACAAACACTTGGCCGAATACAGAATAAGGCAAAAAAACCCACTCAACACAATTATGAAATTTTCCTCTCCTATTTTGGATTTTCTTCCTGAATCGAGGAGCCATTTCTGGGGAAATGAACTTAGAAAACTAAAAAAATATAGTAACTCCATAGGGTTGTCTGAAAAAGAGCGGTATTGGAAATGGTGTTGTTTTTCGTCTGAAAGTGAGACTTTTAATTTACTTTCGGAAGAAATAAAAAGTACAATACAACTTGAAAATTACCTTTCGAGAAAAGAAAGCAAATGGCAACAAATTTTCGCTAAAAACGACTTGGACAATGTACTGGCATCTGACCTGCACATGGTTTTGGAAGGAGATATGCTTGTAAAAACCGACCGCATGAGCATGGCCAACAGTATGGAGCTGCGAAATCCTTTTTTAGACCCGCTCGTCGTTGATTTTGCCTTTGGATTGAATGAAAACGACAAAATAGATGCGAAGAGAGCCAAGAAAATATTGAAAGACACCTTCAAAGACAAGCTACCACAAGAGGTTTTTACAAGACCTAAACACGGATTTGAGGTGCCTATGCAAAAATGGCTTGAAAACGAGTTGGGGTATATGGTGACTGCGCATCTTTCGCCCGACTTTCTAAAAGAACAAGGAATATTTTCGCCTGCTGAAGTAGTGCTGATGCTCAAAAAACTCAAGTCCAACAACCCTGGCAATGTGGCACAACGCATTTGGAGTTTAGTCGTATTTCAAGACTGGTGGAAAAGATACATGCTTTGAAAAGCATTTATTATCTTCAAAATAGCTATTTTTGTTAATGACCTTCATTTAAAATTGAAATTTAAATACATATAGTATGTCTGCTGACTTTAGAAAAAAAGCTGTTGAATTGGCTCAGAGCCGACCACGCGTAGAGGTGAAATTACCTGGAAACAAAATTTCCGATTTTTATGGAAACAATGTGTTCGACAAGGAAAAAATGAAAGAACACTTGTCGCCCGAAACCTATAAAAGACTGATTTCAGTTATTGAAAAAGGCGATAAAATAGATTCGGAGCTTGCCGATGCCGTAGCCACCGCCATGAAAACCTGGGCCATAAGCAAAGGCACGACCCACTACACACACTGGTTTCAACCCTTAACAGGTAGCACAGCCGAAAAGCACGATGGTTTTTTTGAACCCGTAGGCGACGGAAAAGTATTGGAAAGATTCAAAGGCGCCGCCCTTATTCAACAAGAACCCGATGCCTCGTCTTTTCCTCACGGCGGCATTCGCAATACTTTCGAAGCGCGCGGATATACTGCTTGGGATCCAAGTTCGCCTGCCTTTATATACGAAGAAGCCAATTGTAAAACCTTGTGCATCCCCACCATTTTTGTTTCCTATACAGGCGAAGCACTTGACTACAAAGCCCCCTTACTAAAGTCATTGGTGTTTTTGGACGGCATAGCCACCGAAATATGCCAATACTTTGATACCGATGTTACCAAAGTTTCCACCACTTTGGGACCCGAACAAGAGTACTTTCTAGTGGACAGGGCTTTTTATTATGCCCGTCCCGATTTGGTTATGGCGGGTCGCACCGTTTTTGGACACACGCCTGCCAAAGGACAACAACTTGAAGACCATTATTTTGGCTCTATTCCCCCGCGAGTGAATGCCTATATGATGGATTTTGAGATAGAAGCCCAAAAATTGGGGATACCTGTCCGTACTCGTCATAATGAGGTAGCACCAGGCCAATTTGAATGTGCCCCCACTTTTGAAGAAATCAATCTGGCAGTGGATCACAACATCCTTTTAATGGATTTGATGGAAAAAGTGGCCGAACGCCACGAACTGAAAGTGCTTTTTCACGAAAAACCATTTGCGGGTGTAAATGGCAGCGGGAAGCATAACAACTGGTCGATGAGCACCAATACTGGAAAAAACCTATTGGCGCCTAGTTCAAGGCCTAAAGAAAACCTTTGGTTTCTTACCTTCTTGATAAACACCGTAATGGCTGTGTATGAAAACGCCGATTTGCTCAGAGCATCGATTGCAGGTGCTGGCAACGACCATCGTTTGGGTGCCAACGAAGCCCCTCCTGCCATCATGTCGGTTTTCCTAGGTTCAGAACTTTCGGCAGTGCTAGACGAATTGGAAAAAACGGCCAAGATAAAAGTGGACAAAGGCGACAATGTGTACATGAAACTGGGAATCAACAAAATACCTCCCATTTTGCTCGACAATACCGACAGAAACCGTACCTCGCCTTTTGCTTTCACAGGAAACAAGTTTGAGTTTCGTGCAGTGGGCAGTTCGGCCAACAGCGCCAATGCCATGACAATTTTGAATACGATTGTAGCCGACCAGCTTACAAAATTCAAATCTGAAGTTGACAAGCAAATAAACAGAGGAATCAAAAAAGAAGTTGCCATCATCAACATACTCAGAGAATATATTTCAAAATCGAAACCAATTCGATTTGAGGGAAATGGTTATTCGGATGAATGGAAAAACGAAGCTAAAAAACGCGGTTTGAACAATGTCCCTACCACTCCGCATGCCCTCGATTTTTACATTTCGCCGAAATCGGAAAAAGTATTGGTTGGCAATGGCATTATGAGCAAGAGGGAACTACATGCCCGCTACGAAATAATGTTGGAAAGCTATGTGAAAAAGGTGCAAATAGAATCGCGCATCATCGCCGACCTTGCCATAAACCATGTCATTCCGACCGCCATTGCTTATCAAAACAAATTGATAGATAACCTACGCGGATTGAAAGACATAGGCATGGCCGACAAAGCCAACAAGACTTTAAAAGATAACATTGTCCTCATTTCCAAATACATAGACTCCATCAACGCTGATTCGGAAGCTATGGTAGAGGAAAGGAAATTGGCTAATAACATGGAAGATGCCAAGGAAAAGGCGATTGCCTATTGCGACAAAGTGAAACCCTACTTCGACAAAATTCGCTATTGTGTTGACAAACTCGAAATAATGGTGGACGACGAAGAATGGCCTTTGCCCAAGTACCGAGAAATGTTGTTTGTGAAATAAGGAAGTTTAAATCCCCTCAAGCTGAGGGGATTTTTTTTTGCCCTTTTCAAGCCAATTTCACTCTGGTTTTGTCGGTTTCTTCGCTTTCAAAAAGCTGAGGGTAATTCAAGCGCAATTCCGCCTCAATGCTTGGTTCTAGCAATGTTTTAACCAAGGAATGGGCAGTGGAGAGCTGTTCGACAGTAACACCTAGCGCCCCTCTCAAATCGGCTTTCAACAAATTGGCATCGGTAAAATCTGAACCAGCCAGCATCGCATTTGAAAAATTGGCATCCATCAAAAAAGCACCTTTCAAACTCACTTTTATAAGCTGGGCATTTTCGAAATTGGTTTTTATCATACTTGCGCCCTCGCAATTGGCGCCACTCAAAAAAGCACCCGAAAGGTCGGCTTTGTTTAGTTTGGCATTTATAAGACTAGCCTGATTTAGTCGCACCTTGCGCAGCATGGAATGAATAAGTGAGGCATCGTCCAATACTACATAATTCATGTTTGAGCCCGTCAAATCGACATAGTTGAGGTTGGAATTTTTGAGATAGGTATTGAACAAGTCTATTTGGGTGATTTTGTCTTTGTTCAAACGCTTTATATTTCCGATGATTTTATAACTGGCTTCTTCCGTTTTCCAGTGACGGTAATCGTCAATTTCTTCAGCATAACGACGAATGCGAAGCTGGCGCTCCCCGTTTTTGTTGAGCCATACCAACAACAAACCGATGATGAGCAAATCGAACAACATACCGTGTGCTTCTATGAGTATATTCTCATAGAATAATTCCATGTCGTTGGTATAAAAAGGGAAACTAAGTGTAAAAATAAGGATTGAAAGCACTGCCAAAACCAGTCCAGTGGTAAGCAATGGCTTTTCAGGAATTTCTTTTAAAAACTTATTTATAGTCTTAAACTGAAGTGGAATCGAATAATAAGTGATTCTTTTAAAATATTTGTTCATTTTCTGCATTTCTAAAAATAAGCGAAGTCTGGAAAGATTCACCAAAATCTATATCGCCAATGGTATGCGAGTTTGATTTTAACTTTTTAAATCTACAATATTTTCCTTTAGCTGTGGGCAGGCATGGCTAAAAACTTTTCTCTATCCATCCCCCGCCTACAATATCTTCTCCTTCGTAAAAAACCGCCGCTTGGCCAGGGGTAATGGCATCTACAAATTCATGGAAATGGACATTCATTTTGTCTTCTTCCTGACTGATAACCGCAGGAGTGCCTTCGTGTTTGTAACGCACTTTGGTTATTGTTTCCAAAGGATTGCCTTGCAAATCGGAATATTTCATCATGTTCAATTTGCCAATGCGCATCCCCTTTTTCCCAAGTTCCTCCAAAGGGCCTATCACCACTTCGTTGGTATCCTTGCGTACTTCTGTCACGAAAATAGGATAGCCAAGGGCCAAACCTAATCCTTTTCGTTGGCCAATAGTGTAAAAAGGATAGCCTTCGTGTTTGCCCACCACGGTTCCGTCAGAAAGCACATAGTTTCCACCCCTCACCTCATCCTCCAAACCAGGCACGCGTCTTTTCAAAAAACCTCGGTAATCGTTATCAGGTATAAAGCATATTTCATACGATTCGGGTTTGTTGACCAAATCAACAAAACCCCTTTCCATGGCCATTGCTCTAATTTCGGGTTTCGAAATATTGCCCAAAGGCAGCATCGTGCGACTCAAACTTTCTTGCGAAACGCCCCACAAGGCATAGGATTGGTCTTTGTTCAAGTCTTTTCCTTTCGACACAATGTAGCGCCCAGCTTCTTGTCTTACTTTAGCATAGTGGCCAGTGGCTATAAACTCACAGTCCAGTTTATCGGCTCGGCGCAACAAAGCATCCCATTTTATGTGCGTGTTGCACAAAACACAAGGATTGGGGGTTCTGCCTGCCAAATATTCACTCGTGAAATTATCGATGACATAGTCGCCAAATTCTTCGCGTATGTCCAAAATATAATGTGGAAAACCCAAGTCAACCGCCACATTTCGTGCATCGTTTATAGAATCCAGGCTACAACACCCTGTTTCTTTTTTGTTGCCTCCGGCACTAGCATAATCCCAAGTTTTCATGGTCATGCCAATAACTTCATAGCCTTGCTCGTGCAACATAACCGCACAAACCGAACTATCGATACCGCCGCTCATGGCCACTAAAACCCTTCCGTGTTTGCTCATTTAATGAAGGTCGAACAGAAATCGACTTTTTGATAAACTATTTTGCAAAGTTACAGACAAACAACATAGTTTTGAACTTTTAAGTTTAGAACTACCCATTAGATTCTTGTTGAAAAGATGCTTCGATTGCCCGTAAAAGTAAACAGCATTACCAACCTGTCGGATGCACGCTATTGTGCAGGTATGGGCGTGGAAATGATTGGTTTTTGCCAAAATGAAACCTCAGACCGCTTCTTGAGTGTTGAAAAAGCCAATGGGATTGCAGGCTGGCTGGTTGGCGTGAAAATAATTTCAGAAAATAGTGCCCAAAAATTTGCAGCAGAACTTATGAATTCGGCCGAAGCGTTGTCGGCTGAAGCGATTGAAGTTTGGGACGCGCCCCCCCCTGCCCCAATACAAAGTTCTTTGCCTTTACTATATCGTTTTACTTTGTCGGAATGGGAGAAAACAAAATCTACTCTTCCCCAAGAGGCAACGCTGCATGTAGCGTTGGAAAAATCAGACATCCATCAAATTGCACTCATCGAAAATATTTGCAAACAGAATACCACCTTCTTGAATGTGAGTAAACTAGACATTGCGGACATTGAAAAACTATTGAACGAAGCTAAGCCATACGGACTTAGCCACGATGGTGGCAACGAACTTAGTCCAGGCTTGTCCGATTTTGAACATCTGGCTGAAGTATTAGAATATTTAGAAGCATAAAAATGAAAAAACAAATTTACCTCCTTTTCCTGCTCAAGGTTTCCTTCATTTCCTTTGGACAGGTAACCAGTCAATCTTGTCACGACGACCTTTTTGCCAAACAAGCACAAAACAAATTTTGGGGGTATGTGGACCTTTTCGAAGAGTGGCGAGTGGAACCCGTTTTCACAAAAGTCTACCCTTTTACGGGCAACAAAGCCGTGGTTGAAAAATATGGCCGATACGGTGTGGCCAATTGTGAGGGCCGCCTCATAATCCCTGCCGAATACGAAGAAATTGGGCCTTTGACTTTTAGCCAATGTTTTTGGGCAAAAAAAATGGGAAAATGGGCTTTGGTAAATGAAAAAGGTGAACTGAATGTGCCCGGAGCAATCGCAGAAATAAAAGAAGTGGGATTCAATTCGGAAGCCACCTGGTTGAAATTACAAGATGAAACCTATGGCCTATACGACAAACGAACTTTGCGTTATTTGGCTGCACCACGCTACACGATGTTCCAAATCATTTCCGAAAAAGCCAGCATAGTGCAGTATAAAGAAAAATTTGGGGTCATTTCCAATCTCGACGGCAGCTATCTGTTTGAACCCGTTATCACTTCTCTAAAAAAACTGAGCCCCAATGTGATTGTGTTTCAAGAGAAAGGAAAATGGGGCATAATGAACAAAGAGGGAATTGTAAAAAAAACAGCCGAATTGGATAGCATCGGATTCATTTTAAACAACTTATACTATGCTTCCAAAGAAGGAAAATGTGGTTTGATAGATGCCAGTGGCCGAGATATTTTGGTGTTGGATTACGATGAAGTACAGCCATTTTACGAACACATGGCGCGCATAAAACGCAATGGCGCTTACGGTTACACAACCTTGGGCGGAAGAGTGACCGTGCCTGTGATGTACGAATGGGGCGATGTTTTTCAACACGACCAAACCATAGTGAAAGCCAACGAAAGTTATTTCCTTGTGGACAAACAGAACAAAAAAATCACCCAACAAAACTACAAATGGCTTGTCAAAACGCCTGCAAGAGACTATTACGCTGCCCACCGAAATGGCCAGTATTTGTTTATGGATTTGATGGGAAAAGAAATGACAGCACCCATATTCAAAACTATTATTGCCACCGATACAAACCAATTTGTTCGGGTACAAAACGACAGCACCAAACTATGGCAATATTATGATGTAACCAAAAACGCGCTTGCATTTGCAAACCTCTTTTTTGAAGAAGTGTCGGCTTTCAAATGGGGTTATGCCACCATCAAGAAAAATGGCAAATGGGGGGTAATTGACGAAAAAGGAAACGAAACCGTTGCCCCGAAACACGACAAAGTACAACTACTCATCAACAACAGCCAAGTATTTTTTGTAGTGTACGAAAAAGAAAAAAGAGGCTTACTGAACGCCAGTGGAAATAATGTGCTTTTACCTGAATATGAACTTATAACTGCTTCAAATTCAAAACTTTTTAAGGTGAAAAAAGCCGGCAAATATGCCATCGTAAATACCAAAGGAGAAGAAGCATTGAAAACCAAATACGACCACATAAGCAACTTAGAAGAAGAACCCGAATTGCCTTCTTGGCCTGCCATTGTGCGCAAGAAAAACAAAGTAGGTCTTTTGGATCAATACCTGAACGAAATTGTGGAGCCAAGCTACGAGCGCATCGAGTATTTGGGCGACAACCTGTATGCAAGCACATTGAAAGGCAAAAAAGGAATGTTGGCTGCCAATGGCAAAATACTGGCTGGCAATTACTTGGATGAAATCTTGCCTGAATCGGAAAAGTATTTGCCCTGTAAACAAAATGGCAAGTGGGGATATTTGTTCATCAATGGCAAAATGATGATTCAACCTACTTACGAGGAAGTGGGTAATTTTCACAAAAACCTGGCTTTGGTAAAAATGGATGGAAAATGGGGATTGATAAACAAACAAGGCCGTTGGATTCTAAAAAACGAATTCGATTCGGTTGCTTATTTGCCCAATGGCAAAAGGAAACTTTCTTCAGCCAAGCGCACTATTGAAATAAGTGAAAGAGGAATCATAAAGCAGTTAGATTAGCTTGAAACATTTTCTAAACTATTTAACGTTAGTTCGAAAATTGTTCCTTTTCCTTCTTCTGACGAAACTTGAATGGTTCCGTTTAACTTTTTCACAATTTCTTTCACAATATATAGCCCAATACCTGCGCCATTTGAACGGGCAGATAATCTGAAAAACATGTCATATATCTTACCTTGATAGATCCAGTTCCTCGTTCGTTTTTTCCAATTCCTCGTTTTTGAAAACAAGCTTGGTTTGGGCTAACTGTCTTTCGGTTATGTCGTGCACAATTACATAAACACCAGTTATATTGCGATTTACATCAAACTCAAATTTTTATTTTGAATAGACATGTTTTAAAACACCCGATTTCAACACAATGCGGTGTTGCAATTCCACATCAGAAGCATTTGTTCTCGCTTCTTCATTTATCGCCAGCACATATTCCAAATCATCGGGATGAATGTAGGAAAGCCAATCACTGTAATTGAGCTGACTTTCCGTAATTTCTATCCCAAAAATGCGGCAGACTTCTTCTGAAAGCTGTACTATACCAGAAGAAAAATTAATCTCCCAATTACCCAATTTGGCTATTTCCTGTGATTCTTTGAGTCTTTTTTCAATTCGAAAATGACTTTCTTGGGCTATTTTTCGCTGCGTGATATCGGCTCTAATGGCAAGGTATTGATAGGGCTTCTTGTTTTCGTCTAAAAAAGGAACTATGGTCGTATCTACCCAGTAATAGCTTCCGTCTTTGGCTTTGTTTTTGAATTCTCCTTTCCAAATTTCACCACTTGAAATTGTGTCCCAAACATCTCGAATAAACTCTTTGGAGTGGAAACCAGAATTGATAATACGGTGGTCTTGTCCTATCAATTCGTCTCTGCTGTATTTTGATATTTGACAAAAATTTTTGTTAGCATGTTTTATGACTCCTTTTGAGTTTGTAATAGCCACAATTGCCGACTCGTCCAAGGCAAACTTGTATTCCAAGAGTTCTTTGAGTTCGTTTTGAAAATGTTCGTTTTTTTTTAGTCTTGGCTCTTTTTTCTCGACCGAAATAATTAAAATACCTTCTTGAATTGGTTCAATATTCAAATTCAATGTTTTTGGACCTTCTAATAAGGGAAACTGTACCTTCATTTGCTTCGAAACACGGTCGCGGATACAAGATTGTAGCTCGGCAAAAAAATCTGTTTCGGATATTTTAGGAAACGTGGTGGCAATTGACTTTCCCAGCAATTCCTCCTTGGAAGTGTTACATAATACAGCCCAAGAGTTGTTTACATAAAGATATTGCAATTCAAAATCAAGAATTTGTATACCTTCAACAAGGCTATTGAATATATTCCAAGTATTAAACAAAGGAGATAAATTTTGATTAAAACAGTTGGTTGGATAGAATTAAACTCAAAAAAATTTGCTAAAAACTCATAATCAAGAATAATTATTCTTGCCACAAAAAGCAAGAAAGAGTCATCGATTCACTATGAAATAATTTGATAAAAAGCACTTAATAAGCAAAAAAGCCACTCGGAATCCGGGTGGCTTTTTTCACAACTAAACCAAACTACAAACAAAAGTACTCTATTTGTTAAGCCCTAGAGAGTAGGCTCTTTGCGAGACCGCAAAGATTTTAAAAATCTTTTGAGTTAAAGACACAATATGTCTTAATCTCGATTATAGTTGCAAGTTAAATACAATAATTTCAATCTTCCAATTTATATTTTTCTCACCCTCGATAAAAACTTTTAAAAAAACATTTACCCAAGTATTAAGCGACGGCTAGCATCAAGATTTAAAAAGATAAAAAGCATGATGGTAAAGGCCCACAAAGACGAACCGCCGTAACTAAAAAAGGGAAGCGGAATGCCAATAACGGGAAATATCCCTATCGTCATTCCAATATTTACTGTAAAATGAAAAAACAAAATACTGGCCACACAATACCCAAACACTCTGGCAAATTTTGTCTTTTGACGGTCTGACAAATAAATCAGACGAAGAAAAAGTGTGACGAAAAGCGCAATCAAAACCAAACTACCAATCCAGCCATGCTCCTCGCCTACCGTACAAAAAATATTGTCGGTGCTTTGGTCAGGCACAAAATCGTATTTGGTTTGGGTTCCCTCCAGGTAGCCTTTGCCCAGAAACCCGCCCGACCCAATCGCAATTTTGGCTTGTGTTACCTGCCAACCTGCTCCCAAAGGATCCACATCGGGATCTACCAGCACTTTCAAACGCGTTTGCTGATGGGGTTTCAAAATGTGGTTGAAAAAATAGTCTACCGTGCCTATATAAGCTAGTGTGACCGCAGTAATTCCCAACACAAGCATTACATTTTGCATGGTTTTCCTTCTAAGGAAGTAAATGCCACCCAAGCCCATTACTCCAAAGAAAATCATAAGGTACAGTTGGGGAAAAATGAGTGTCAACACCAAAATTGTAACGCACACCACGCCCAAAATAATGATCATCGGTGACATTCCCTCCCTGTAGAATACAATTAAAAACGCACTAAAAACCAAAAATGAACCCGTATCGTTTTGCAAAAGGATGAGCAAAGCTGGCCCTATGATTATGAGGCCAGCCAAGAGTTGGTGATTCAATTTGTCCATTTTCACATTGGGATTGCTCATGTATTTCGCCAAGGCAAGTGAAACGCCCAATTTGGCAAATTCGGATGGCTGCAATGCCAAGCCTCCTATTTCAAACCAAGACTTAGAACCTTTTACTTCTTTGCCAAACAAAAGCACAGACACCAACAACAACACAATGGCCGCATAAATACCCCAAGCAAATGAATCGTAAAAACGGTGGTCGATAATGAGCACAATGGAAAGCAACAAAAACGAAGTACATATCCAAATAAACTGCTTGCCTGAATTGGTGCTGAAATCAAATATTCCCTCGTACACTTCGGGGTCGTAAATGGAAGCGTGAATATTCAACCAGCCAAAAATGACAAGCACCACATACAGTGAAATGGTTATCCAATCTACACTTTGGGTAATTCTGTCGTCTCTTGTTTGGGTGGTGTAATAGTAATTGGGCATGATGCTACTTCTTAAAATTAACTAACACGATGTATTGGAAAAAGTTCCTTGTAAGCCTTTGGAATACATTCTATTATGTCGGAGGCTATCAAAGCATTTTCCCCTTTTTCAACAGCAGCTATATCGCCCGATAGTCCATGAAGAAAAGTGCCTAAAATTGCCGACTCTTCTGAAGTATAATGTTGAGCTAAAAGCGAAACGATAATTCCTGTAAGTACATCACCACTTCCCGCTGTCGACATCCCAGGATTTCCGGAAGAGTTGAAATACACCTTTCCTTCGGGGGTAGAAACCGAAGAATAAGCTCCTTTAAGCACCACATACACATGATGTAAAATGGAAAAACCACGCTGTTTTTCCAATCTTTCAAAATCGTTGTGCCATGTTCCTACCAATCGTTCAAACTCTTTTGGATGAGGGGTAAGAATACTCATGGGTGGTATTTCGGACAACATATCGGGATTCGCCGCCAATATGTTCAATGCATCGGCATCTATCAAAGCGGGTTTGTTGTTTTTTTTCAATAAATAAAAAACAAAATCGCGCGCCTGAATGCTTTGCCCAATTCCAGGTCCCATGCCTAGTGTGTATACTTCCGAACTGGACAAGGTCGGCAATTTATCTGTTTCGTTGTAGGACATACACATTGCTTCCCATGCACTTGCCTGCACTATAAAACGCTCGTCGTGGGGCAAAAGCACGGTAACCAAACCGCAACCAGTGCGCAAAGCTGCTTTGGAAGAAAGTGCAGCGGCGCCCATTTTACCCTTACTGCCGGCATACAAAAACACATGGCCAAAAGAGCCTTTATGACTGAATTTTGGTCGCTGCTTTAAAATTTTGGCAATCTTCTTCTTTTCTAAAAAGAATAAAGTAGTGGGTTCGGACAGAATAAATTCCTCGCTCAACCCAATGTCCAACATCTTGAATTCCCCTACAAATTTTTCGTTCTCGGGAAGCAAAAAGGCAAGCTTGGGCAATTGAAAAGAAAATGTATGTTTGGGTTGTATGACCACATTCCCTGTTGAAGATTCGGAAGCAAAAAGCCCAGAGGCAATATCGACCGCTACTACTTCGCTATTGCTCGCGTTGATGGTTTGTATCACCTCGGCCACCAATCCTTGCGCAGGTCTGTTCAGTCCCGAACCCAATATGGCATCTATTATCACACAATCGGTTTCTGCATCAAACACGGGAATGTCTTTTGACGAACTAATTTGACGAATGTCTATTCTGTCTTCTACCTTTTGCAATTCGATGCTAAAATCTTTGCTTGCAATTCCATTTTCGAGTGCCACCACATAAATGGTAACATCGTAAGCCAATTCCAGAAGCCTTCTGCTAATGGTCAATCCATCTCCGCCATTATTGCCTATTCCGCAAAACACCAGCACTGGTTTTGATTTGGGATAAATTCCAACAAACTCTTTTACAATGGCCGCAGAGGCTTTTTCCATCAGTTCGACCGAAGAAATCGCCGAATGTTCAATGGTGTATTCATCTAACCTTTTGATTTGCTTCGGAGAAAAAATCTTGGTTCCGTAAATACAGTTAGACATCTTTTATCGGGGTTAGCTTAGAATTGCTAATTTTGTATCAAACTTAACGAAAATATGAAATCATTATTTCTTCAGGCTCAAGGTGGTGGCAATGGCATGATTGGTCAGTTTATTTTATTGGGTGGTATTCTGCTCGTATTCTACTTCTTCATGATTCGCCCCCAGCAGAAAAAACAAAAAGAACAAAAGAAATTTCGCGAAAACCTTGCAGTAGGCGACGAAGTAGTGACCATAGGTGGCTGCCATGGCAAAATAGTACAAATAAACGACGACACCATTGTGTTGGATGTGGACCGTGGCGTAAAATTGACGTTTTTGAAAGATGCTGTTTCGCAGGAGTCTTCTCAAAAACTGGCCAAAAAATAAATTCAGTTTGAGCCTTGGAAGCAGTCAGGAACATACTGGCCTGGGTGTTTCGCCCCATAACCGAAAGACGCAGAGGGACTTTAGCACTTGTTCTTTGGTGCTTCATTTTGGCTTTTATCATTTGGCTGCTCAACTCGCTCAGTAGAAAAGTAACGACAGAAGTAACTGTTCCCATAAAATTAAATTACAACAAGGAACAGTTCATTCCATTGTATACTACACAACAAAATATAACCGCCCGTATAGAGTGTCGTGGTTGGCAAATGCTTCATTTTTATTCGCTCGAAAAGCCCGACACTCTTCAAATAATGCTTCAAAATCCTTCTATGTATTCGAAGTTGGACACCACTGCTCTAAAACTGCACTTGGGCACCAAGTACGAGAATGTAGAAATTACCGATTTGGATGCAGAACGTATGCACATTCCTTTCGACCGAAAATCGCAAAAATGGGTACACGTGAAGTTGAAAAAAAATAAAACAACAAAAAGCAATGAAGGGAACTTCACGTTTTATCCCGAGCGTGTGCTAGTTATTGGTGCCCAAAGCCACTTGGATAAGCTTTCCGACACCCTGCATTTGGACATTCCGACAAAAAGAAGCCACGATGATTTTGAGCATATCGTAAAAATAGGCCATTTGAAAAGCCATCCTTTACTGAAATGTAGCCACAAAGAGGTCAAGGTCAAATTTGCCTCCAAAAAGACATCTTCTAAATGAAAAGACCCCTTATTGTAGGCATAACGGGAGGAATTGGAAGTGGAAAGAGTACCGTGTGTAAAATATTTCAAAGTTTGAGAGTACCCGTTACCGATGCCGACAGCCGTGCGCGGTTCCTCATGAACCACGACGATTTGGTGAAAACACAAATAATATCGGCATTTGGCAACGATAGTTACAAAGAAGGCCTTTTGAACCGCAACTACATAGCACAAATTGTCTTCAACCAGCCTGAAAAGCTTGCCCTGCTCAATTCCATCACTCACCCTGCCGTAGCACGCGATTTTGAAAAATGGCTGAGGACCCATCTCGATGCCCCCTATGTAGTGAAAGAAGCGGCATTGCTCATAGAAGCAGGCGCGCACAAAAGCATGGACATGCTTATTTTAGTGACGGCCCCTGAGGAAGTTCGTGTAAAACGAGTACTGCAACGAGACCCGCACCGGAGCGAAGAAGAAATTAAGGCTGTGATGCAAAGTCAAATGCCTGAAGAAGATAAAGGAAAGCTGTGCGATGTGGTCATTGAAAATGACGGCAACCAACCCATTTTGCAAAAAGTATTGGACTTACATAACCAACTAATGGCAAAATCACTGGCCTAAAGCGGCTTTGTACACCTGCAAACAACGCTTTCGGGCAAATTCATGGTCGACAATTGGCCTGGGATAATTGAACTCCAAATATTCGGGCACCCATTTTTTTATGTAGGCCAACTGCGGGTCAAACTTTTCAGTTTGCAACTTTGGATTGAAAACCCTGAAATACGGCGAAGCATCTGTTCCCGAACCTGCTGCCCATTGCCACCCACCATTGTTAGATGCCAAATCGAAATCCAACAATTTTTTGGCGAAATAGGCTTCGCCCCATCGCCAGTCTATCAGAAGATGTTTGGATAGGAAACTTGCCACTACCATACGTACACGATTGTGCATAAAACCCGTTGCATTTAACTCGCGCATACCCGCATCTACTATTGGATAGCCCGTTTTCCCCTCGCACCAAGCAGCAAATTCTTTTTCATCGTTTCGCCATTGGATACGGTCGTAATCCGATTTGAAAGCCCTTTCGCTGACGTGTGGGAAATGCCACAATATCTGGCTGTAAAAATCTCGCCAAATGAGTTCGTTCAAAAATGTCTCGTCTTTTTCAAATGCTTTTTGAGCCAGTTGTCTTATGCTAATGGTTCCGAACCTCAAATGAATGCCCAAACGTGAAGTTCCTTTCACAGATGGGTAATTTCGCTTTTGGGCATATTCTTCGATGATTTTGTCGGGCACCGCTTTTTCAGGAAGTTCAAATTCAACCGAATGAAAACCCATTTCCTTCAAAGAGGGAATAAGAGCTGAAACAAAAGAATGGAAATGTTTAAAATATGCTTTTGTATCGTAATCGTGCAGATGTGAGGCATTCAACTGCGCTTTCCATTTTTTGGAATAGGGTGTAAAAACGGTATATGGCCTGCCAGCATCAGAAAGCACTTCCGATTTTTCGAAGATACAATGATCTTTAAAAGTGAAAAAATTTATGCCCTTAGCATTGAACAGAGCACCTATTTCACTATCCCTTGCCATGGCATAGGGCTCGTAGTCATGATTGGTATAAACCGAAGAGATGTCGTACTGTTCAAAAAGCGATTTCCATACTTCAGATGGATTACCATATTTCACCATCAGTCCACTGCCCATCGCTTTCAATTGTTCGGAAAGCTCTGTCAATGTTTTGTGAATAAAATTGACCCTCAAATCGGCGGGATTATCAAGTTTGTCGAGGATATTTTTGTCGAAAATAAAAAGCGGCACCACCGACTCGCTCTTACTCAAAGCATTAAAAAGACCTACATTGTCGTGAAGACGCAAGTCGCGCCTAAACCAAAAGAAAGTAATTGCCTGTTTTTGCACTATTTATGAAATATTATTTTTATATTACTTGCAGAAGGAATAACAAACTGTATATTTGCTTGAGTAACATACAATGGTACAAAATGTTTGTGAGAAGGCTGTCTTCTATTTTTAGTTTCGTAGCGGTTTCAATTTTATTTTTTTCTTCCTGTAAGTTCAACAGAGACGATTTTAAAGATTTAAAATTGGCCAAATACAGCCCTGAGTGGGGTTTGTCTTTGATTAAATCTGATATCTATTTGAGCAGTGCGCTGAACAAGATTAATTCAGAATCTTCGCAATTTGAAGCCACTGTGGATAATGGCGTGCTCACCCTCAACTACTTCGACACTGTAGATATTGCCAAAGGGGAAGATTTTTTCAAATCTTTGAACAATTACAGCACCGGCAGCGGACTTGAAGTTGGCCAGAGTTTTGTAAATGTAGTTTCAGCTTTACCATTGAACATTGAACAAAACTCTAATTACAGCACTTCTGGCAATATTCCGTTGGTGATAGACCTAGTGAGTACGTATTCAAGATTAAAAGTAAAATCGGGACTTTTGAAAATAACTGGGTTGTCGCAAGTGAAGCACGACATTTCCTTCGATGTAGAATTCACAACCGTTACAAAAGGAGGCAGCAATTTGAAAAGAAGGCTGAAATTCATTTACGATGGAAACGACCCCGTTGTGGCAACTGTCGAGGACGAAGACATGGCGGGCTACACCATTACCCCTTCCAGTGTTGGAAGTTCAGAAATTCCGTTTACCATAAAAAATGTAAGCATTAAACGCCTTAACAACGATATTATTTCAGGTAACAATGTAAATGCTGCCGATTCACTGAAGTTTGTTTTGTCTTTCCAAAATTTGATGATCGACGAAGCCGACGTGCAAAACATTACCTTCATATCCAGCATTCCGGCCGACGACGATGGAAAAATAAACATCAGTATTTTTAATAACTCGCTGAACAAAGGAAATGTTTTCATTAAAGATCCTTCCATTCGAACAACAGCGCTGAACGAACTACCACTCAAGGCCTCTATCGGAATTGATAGCCTTTCGCTGAGTTATGCCCAACTTCCTACAAAAAATATCCAAAATTTTACATCGCCCAGCACCACCATTCCGGGCAACTTGACCATAAACGCCAGCAACACTTCAAACCCTGAAACATTTATTGTTGACGGTAGTACTGTACAAAATCCATTTGAAAAAACACCCAATAAACTTTCCGTAAAATTTAACAATATTACACTATCAAGCCCTGCCAATCAAATTGTTACGGTAAAAACTTCACAAAGAGTGCGCATGTTTGTGAAAGTAAAACTACCCCTGGAAGGATACGCCAATGACATTGCGATATCAGACACCAATTTGATAGATGCTATGCCCAAAGCAGGAGTATTACAAAACTTAGAATTGTCAATTTTCTCCGACAATCAGTACCCTTTCGACCTTGGCTTTAGAGCTTATTTTCTCGACACAAACAAAACGGTTTTGTTCACCTTGCCCAGAATGACTGAAAGTAATTTGGTGATTTCTTCCAACACTCTGAATTACAAAAAAACTTTTTCTCTTTCGAAAAGCGAATACGAACAGTCGGGACTTGAAAGGGCTTCCAAGGTAGTGCTCGAAGGCGTTTTCAACACCCAAAAACCAAACCAAACCATTGTTAAAATAAGCAAAGACCAGTTTTGCCGAATACAAATAGCCGCCAAAGCCAAAACCACCATCGACTTGGGGAATACAGACCAAATTTTGAACGAAAACAATCCTTGACATTGACTTTTTAGATTAAAACGTGAAGAAGAGCTCATTTTTTATCCTATTGGCAATCTTGCTCAAAAGCCAAATTGGCCAGGCGCAGCTGAGCGAATGGACCATGTACAACATGGAACCTGTTTTTCAGTCAATCTATTTCAACCCTGCCGCAAAACCCTTGAATAACGTAAGTATTGGATTGCCGGCACTTTCTTCAATTGGTTTAGATTTTAGAAATACCGGTTTTAAAGTGGGCGATTTGATAAAAGAGGAAATTGACCCCGGCGCTGCAATAAAGTCGATGAATAAAGATAATTTCCTGAATCAGACTTTTTCTTACGATTTGTTTCACCTTAGGCTCAAGGCAAGAAAAACCTATGTAGGTTTTTATGTTCAGGACAATCTAAACTTTTTGCATTCTTACCCAAAGCAGTTTTATGAGCTCATTTGGTTTGGAAATGGAAACCTAAACGGCCAAACCCTAAACTTGAAAAATCTTTCTTACGACTTGAATTATTACAGGACTTTTGGTTTGCACCTAAGCCACGAATTCAAAAAACTGAGAATTGGAACCAATTTGAAATACCTGACTGGGTTTGCCAATGCTTACACCAAAATCAATAATTTGGATCTTAGTTTCACGGATCGCTACGAGATTTCTAGTAATGCCGATGCCTCTTTTTACACAGCAGGATTTATCCCCAACGATTCGACCACTAGTATTCTCGATGACCAATCGAACATATTGAAATACCAAACATTTAGAAATCCCAATAAAGGTTGGGGGTTAGACCTAGGAGCCCACTACAAAATAAACAGCAA
>JBIKRJ010000085.1:0-9450 GCA_044349205.1 Cytophagales bacterium
TGACCAATCCATGAGGTTGCACCTGCTCGTTTTTTCGCCAAAGTTTAGAACGCTGTTCTACTCCAAAACGGTGCTGCTCGTCCACCACAACCAACCCTAAATTTTTGAATTTTACTTTGTCCTCTATCAAGGCATGTGTGCCAATGAGGATATTGAGAGCCCCGTCTTCGAGCGAGTCATGAATATTTTTTCTCTCTTTTGTTTTGGTTGAGCCTGTCAAACAAGCGATACGCAATCCCAAAGCTTCGGCATAGGGTTTCAGATTTTCAAAATGTTGGGTAGCCAAAATTTCGGTAGGCGCCATCAAGCACGTTTGTGCGGCATTGTCTACCGCCATTAGCATACATATAAAAGCCACCATCGTTTTTCCGCTACCAACATCCCCTTGCAGCAATCTGTTCATTTGTCTGCCACTTACCATATCGGCATATATTTCACGTATAACCCTTTTTTGTGCTTCGGTCAATTCAAAAGGCAAATGCTGCTTGTAGAAGACATTGACAGTGGGTATCGAACTAAAAACCAAGCCCTTGAAATTGCGCTTTTTCAACAATTTGTGTGTGAGCAAGTGTAGTTGTATGTAAAATAGCTCTTCGAATTTCAATCGTCTTTGGGCTTGCAAAAGCATTTCTGCAGAAGCTGGTAAATGAATATGCCAAAGCGCCTTTTTTTTACTTATCAATTTGTACTTGGCCATCAACCAGTTGGGCAATGTTTCCACAATGTGGGGCTCGGCGCGCTCAAGCAAAGCTTCCTCCAATTTTTGAATTGTCTTGCTCCCAATGTAGTTAGCTTTCAGTTTTTCGGTAGTTGAATACACAGGTTGCAAAAAAGATTTTATCTCTAGTTTGCCTTCAAAAACCTCTATTTCGGGATGCGAAATTTGAAAAGTACGATTAAAAAGAGTGGGCTTGCCAAAAATAACATATTCTTTACCTACCGAAAGTTGATTTTTCATCCATTCAACCCCCTGAAACCATATTAAATCGATTTCGCCTGTGAGGTCGGTAGCTTTGGCTATAAGTCTTTTCTTCTTGAAGCCTTCGCCCAAGATTTGTACATTTTGAATTTTAACTTTCAACTGAATATTGGGAAGACCATCCTTCAACTCGCTGATATTAAATATTTTGGTGCGGTCTTCGTATCGAAAAGGGTACACCTGCAGAAGGTCGGCAAATGTAAAAATTCCTAATTCCTTCTGCAACAGAGTTGCTTTTTTGGAACCTACACCTTTTAAAAATTCAATTTTAGTTTGGAAAAATTCAATCAACTTGTTCGCAATTATTAATATAATACAATATAATCGGAAAATTATTAAATTTTGTACTAAACATTTGCATTTAAATATAAATGCTCTACATTTGGGTACTGTTTGGTCTACAATTTTTAAACTGTATTTTTAGACGGGATTTTTTAAACTGGACTTGTTGATTTTTTTACCCTAAAAGACTTAAACTTTTTTCTACTTTTTAAGCCTGTTACCTCAAAAGTAACAGGCTTTTTTATTTGTGATACACCAACACCCATTTTAGTCTGTTTATACAGCAAAATGTTGCTTATTTATTTTTAGCTTTGTAAGTTTCACATCACGATTATGGAATTTCGAATAGAAAAAGACACAATGGGCGAGGTAAAAGTACCTTCCGACAAATACTGGGGAGCCCAAACAGAACGTTCTCGAAATAATTTCAAAATAGGGCCTGAGGGAAGCATGCCAAAGGAAATTATTTATGCGTTTGGGTATCTTAAAAAAGCAGCTGCCCATGCCAATTGCGAACTTGGCGTTCTTTCTACCGAAAAACGAGATTTGATTTCAAAAGCTTGCGACGAAATTTTGGCACAAAAACTCGATGACCAGTTTCCACTCGTAATATGGCAAACGGGCTCTGGCACCCAAAGTAATATGAATGCCAATGAAGTGATTGCCTACCGGGCGCATGTGCTGAGTGGTAGAAAATTGACGGATGAAAAAAAGGTGTTGCATCCCAACGATGACGTTAACAAATCGCAATCTTCCAATGATACTTTTCCAACTGCAATGCACATAGCGGCATACAAACAAACAGTAGAAATAACGATTCCTGGCCTAGAAAAGCTACGAAACACATTATCTAAAAAAGCCGAAGAATATAAAAATATCGTAAAGACGGGTAGAACCCATTTTATGGATGCCACACCGCTTACCTTAGGTCAAGAATTTTCGGGCTATGTACAGCAAATAACCAACAGCATACGTGCTGTTAAAAATGCGTTGGAAATGGTATGCGAGTTGGCTTTGGGCGGTACTGCCGTTGGCACTGGTTTGAATACCCCAAAAGGCTACGATACCTTGGTGGCCCAAAAAATAGCCGATTTTACAGGCTTGCCCTTTGTCACTGCTCCGAACAAATTTGAAGCATTGGCAGCGCACGACGCAATGGTCGAACTTTCGGGTGCTTTGAAGCGTTCGGCAGTTGCACTTATGAAAATAGCCAACGACATACGCATGCTGAGCTCAGGCCCTCGTTGCGGAATTGGTGAGATTATCATTCCCGACAATGAGCCTGGCTCGTCTATCATGCCTGGAAAAGTAAACCCAACACAACCCGAAGCTTTGACCATGGTGTGTGCCCAAGTAATTGGCAATGACGTAGCTGTATCGATAGGAGGCTCCAATGGTCATTTTGAATTAAATGTTTTCAAACCGGTGATAGCTGCCAATGTTTTGCAATCGGCCCGATTGATAGGAGATGCTTGTGTTTCGTTCAACGAAAAGTGTGCTAAGGGCATTGAACCAAATCTACCTGTTTTGAAACAACACTTGGAAAATTCTTTGATGTTGGTTACTGCTCTCAATACCCATATTGGATATGAAAATGCGGCGAAAATTGCCAAGAAAGCTCATAAAGAAAACAAAACACTTCGCGAAGCAGCCATTGAACTAAATCTGCTTACCAACGAACAGTTTGACGAGTGGGTACGCCCAAAAGACATGATAGGCAGCCTAAAAGTATAGACTTAAATTGCATAAATATGTTGGTTTTCAATTGCTTATTCTATAATAAAATTTTATCTTGCTAAAATGAAAACGTGCGCTACATTTTTTTGCCTAATTTTCCTTTGTTCTGCAGCTTTTGCGCAAACAGAAATCTCGCAATCCATGGTCGATGATTTAAAAAAAGAAATTGCAGCCAAAGACCAAAAAATAGAGGAATTAACCAATGAAATCGAAACTCTGAAAAGTGCACCTTTGCAACAATCTGCAATAAAAAAAGGTGTTGTATTCAAGGTTCAAATTGGCACTTTCAAAAACAAAGATTTGAGTAAATACTTTGAAAACAACAAAAATTTCAGTGGCGAAGTAGACGAAGATGGTGCAAAAAAATATACCCTAGGACAATTCTCTGACTATTGGGAGGCAGATAATTTTAAAAAATATTTGAGGGAAATGGGAGTAAAAGATGCTTGGGTCGTTGCCTATAAAGACAAAAAAAGACTCAACATGAAAGATGTACTGGAGGGAAACATAAAGTAAACATCTAACATAACAACAATTAAGCTTTTTAGAACCCACAATAATTTCCTTTATTCTTCAGTACATAAATTATCTTTCATAAAATGGGTAAAAATCAAATAAAAAAGATAGCAGTATTTACTAGTGGCGGAGATGCGCCAGGCATGAATGCCGCCATAAGAGCAGTAGTACGTGGGGCATTGTATTATAATGTAGAAGTCTTTGGCGTTTTGAGAGGTTATGAAGGCATGATTGCCGGACAGGTAATCCCCATGAACGGACTTTCTGTAAGCAACATTATACAGCGTGGTGGCACTATACTTAAATCGGCTCGAAGTGCCGAATTTAGAACAAAAGAAGGTCGTAAAGCGGCCTACGAAAACATAAAAAAAATTGGAATTGATGCTATTGTACCAATTGGAGGAAATGGCACTTTTACAGGGGCAAAATATTTTTTCGAAGAATATGGAATCCCTAGCGTTGGCGTTCCTGGTACTATCGACAATGACTTGTATGGCACAGATTTTACAATTGGGTATGACACCGCTGTAAACACAGCATTGGACTCAATTGACAAAATTCGCGATACCGCCGATGCACACGAACGAGTATTTTTCATAGAAGTGATGGGGCGTGACACCGGCTTTATTGCTGTAAGGTGCGCAATAGGTGGAGGTGCAGAAATGGCCTTGATGCCCGAAACCAAAACCAAGATAAAAGACATAGTCAAAAAACTATCTGCTACTGCTTTGCACACTAAATCTTCTCACGTAATAATTGTAGCAGAAGGTGACGAAGAAGGAAATGCAATGGAAATTGCTTCCAAAGTTCGGAAATTCATTCCCGAACTAGATATTAAGGTGACCAATTTAGGCCACGTTCAGCGTGGTGGCTCTCCTACCGCTGCAGACAGAGTGCTTGCAAGCAGATTAGGTTTAGCTGCCGTAGAAGGACTATTAGCTGGAAAAACTGGTGTAATGGCTGGTATAGTAAACAGAAGTTTAGTGTACACACCTTTTGAAGATACCATCTCGAAAAAGAAACCTGTTAACAAAGATTTAATTCGCATGATTGACATACTGAGCGGTAGAGGCAATCATTAAACCTAATTCAGTTTTAAAAAACACAAAAAAAGGAAAGCAGAAGCTTTCCTTTTTTTGTATAATTCGAAACTATTAAATACTAAAACTCCCAAAGATTGTGTTCAAACTCCATCAATTCATTTGCTTTCCATTGAGCTGCTAAAATAGCTTGTTTAGCACTACCAGTGTAGATATCGGCAAGAAACTGATCTTTTGGATTGCTTACTTTAACCAAATATGAGCTAAACAATCTTAAGTCAAATGCATCTGCCATGTTTCTGTGTTCAGAGTCATTTTGAGAGTTAAACCAAATTGCTCTGGGATCATTTTTGAAAACATCAATCAAATCTTTGTATTTGAAAGTAGCTATAGGAATTTCTATACCCTTTATGTTTTTCTCTGCAGGAATCTTTATGGTAAATGTTTGCATATCATAATACATCCTTGAACGTTGGCGATCAAAAATGTAATCTTCCTTAATTTCCATCTGATACAACTCATCAGGATTGAATTTATTAGGACCTAAAGCAGCTGCATCAGCAGTTTCTCCACCCCAACCACCAGACTCAGCAGCATTTTGTTTTTGAAATTCCAATTCTTCAGCTGTTAAGGCAGGTGCGTCTGAAGGAACCGTAATTGCTTTTTCAAAGTCATCTTTAGTCAATACCTTGCCTAATTCCAAAGAATCGCTTCCATAAGCTGTAAGAGTACCTTCTCTCACAGCATCAATTATGATACGAGTTACTTCTTTTCCTTTAGAGAATATAGGTTGGTTTTGCTTTTCGCGGAGGTCAACCATGCGAATAAGAGACTTTTTATACATTTGGTTGCTAATGTGTATAGGCCTTACAGAGTAAGGATTATAACCTGATTTAAGTGCCTCAAAATAAGCATCTCTTTTTGCTTTAGCTGCTTCTGCTTGTGCTTGCTTTGCTGCATCTTCCTGCTGCTTTTTCAAGTCTTCAGCTTGCTTCTTAGCCGCAGCCTCGGCATCGGCTGCAGCTGCTTTTTGAGCAGCTGCGTCAGAGGCTTTTTTCTTGTTTTTCTGAGCGGATATAGTACCCGCCGCAGACAAAACTACTAATGCTATCAATAATGTCCTATACATATTAGTATTGATTTAAAGTATTTAGTTAATAGGAACGTTGATGATAGGAGTACCCACATTCACATCCTCAATTACACCTTTGAAATTCATCCTTTTTACAGATTTCACCTCAATTACTATCCTATCCCCAGCAAGGGCTTGAGAATTGAAATCATTGAAATCTCCTAACTCAGACGAGAAATTTTTAGTTCTGATAGGTCTCTTTCCACGAACTAAAATAGCATTCCATTCCGTGATTTTGTATCTAGCATCGTTAGGTAAGAAAGTCTTGAAAGATTCGTCAGATTTTGCTTGCATCTGTACCGACCTTGGACCTGGAGCACTTACACCCACTTTCACATCAAGAGGCTTACCACCGCTAAGTGCAATAATCTCTGGTTTGGGAATTAGCCTTACTTTGAAATCTTGGTCACCAATAAGGTTACCAGCACTAAATACAGACAATTTTACATTTGGTGAGTTTGGCACAACTGTAACAAAACCCTTTTTTGAACCTGTAATAACATCAGCACCTGTTGCTCTGAACGAAGGCTGATAAGTAGAACCAAGAGCTGGAACTTGTACATTCAACTCGTTTCCGCAGTTTTTGTACAATGCCGATACCGAAGCAGATTGTATCTGAATAACAGGTTTAGCAACTACATATTCTCCTTTTACAGTGAAAGTAGTATCCTTTCCTTTGTTCTTTATTGTAATCTTGCCATTCCAAGATTTCTTGGCATTACCCTCTGCATCGTATGCACCTCCGGTTGCCGTAAACTCTAGTAAACCACGTCCTTCTTTGTCAACTTTTAAAGTTCTTCCATCAACTGAGATGGTAGGTGTAAGAGTTGAAGAAGAAGCCGCCATAAACAGTTCTGCAGTGTATTTGGTTCCTGCAGCTACAACGCGAGAGTCGGCACGATACATAGCAAATACTTGGTCAAACTTAATTTCGTCGATACCAAGTTGCTGTTGCAAAAAAGCCAAGGCATCTGATTCATGTTTAAGCACTTCAGCTTCCAAGTTGCTTAGAGTTGCCATCGCTGCCACCATAGGTGTTTGAGCAAAATTCAATTCAGCAAAGTCTTTGCGCTTTTGTTCAGAATTTTTTGGTATACGAGCGTCTTCTTTAGCATTTTTAGCTATGTAATCAAATTTCTTGCTGCCAGCCATAACCTTATTCAAGTCGTCAACAAACTTGTTGGTTTCCTTCTGCAATTCATATCCTTTGCCATTTTTGTTGCCACCAACCATCAAAATCTCAATGGCAGTTTCCTCTTTGGCACCTTTGTACATACTTTTTGGGTCTTCTGGATCTTCTAAACCACCTGTCATTTTCACAATCTCATTGCGAAGATTATCGATGTATGCCTTGATTTCAGCAGCTTCCTTACGTACACCTTCTGCTTTCTTCAATACTTCAACATCAGCAGGTTTGTTACCATTTTCGGCAACCGACTTGCTTATGGACTTTTCTCTTTTTTTGTTGTCCGTATCGGCATTGTCGTTAGCATATTGCAAACTATCATCCAAGAACTTGAATTTCTCCATGATAGCCGAACTTACTTGCAAGGCAAGAAGAGCTAACAGTACCAGATACATTAGTCCTATCAGTTTTTGCCTTGGGGTTTCTTTTCCTCCAGCCATATCAAATATCTATTAATGTTTAAAAACTTAATTATCTAAAGGAAAATTAACCTTTGTATGCAGAAAGCACACTTCCGTAAACTGAATTCAAGCTTGTCAAATTTGAAGTTAACTTGCTCATCTCAGCTTTTAGTTGCTCAGCGTCTTTGTTAGACTCAGACAGCGTTTCAATAGCCGAAGAAAGGTTGCCATAGAATTTGTTCAAAGCTTTCAAATGGCTATTTGCATCTTGCAATTCAAGTTCATAAACTGAATTTAAAGCAGATAGATTTTTAGAAATTTTTTGAACTTGAGCATGGTACTCTTTTGTGTCAGACGAAGCATTTGCCAAAGCAGAAGTAGCTTCAAGTGTTGTGGAGTAGGACTTATTTAATTCTTGAACTGACTTTGTAGCCACTTTTACGCTTTCTGCGTATTCATTTGAAGCAACTGCTGCATTCGATACGTTTGAAAGGCCATTAACACTTTCAGTCAACGATTTAAAACCATTAGAAAGGCGAGAAATCGCATCTTGATTCAAACCAGCACCTTCCATCAAATCCCCCAACTTAGTGGTAAGATTTTTTGCAGTAGGTTTCTCAGATTCTTTTACAAAAGAACTACCAGACTCTACTTCAGCAAGTTCAGGATATACAATCGTCCAATCTGGATCGGCAACCGGAGGAGCAAATGCAAAAAGGAAGAAAAGAACTGCTTCTGTACCCAATCCGACAATAAGCATGATACCGGCACCTGGCCAGTGCATGATTTTGAATAGGGCGCCCAAGATTACAACTGATGCACCAACACCAGTAATTATGGGAGCGGTTTTTTGATAGAATTTCTCTCTACCTGTCAATTCATGTGTTGTACGATATTTAGCACTCATCTTCTTTAAATTAACTGTTAAACATTGATTAGATTATGGATTATTAAGACTTAAGATTAAAATTCAGCACCAGAGGAACGGCCCAAATACGTGACCGCACAACGGAAACCTATAAAAGATTTAGCAGAATCCCTATTTTCGAAGGTGCGCGTACCGGTCTCTAAGTAATAGGCGATATCTTTCCATGAACCACCACGTACTATTTTCCTAGGTTCGTTCTCGTCATAGTAAGTGGGGTTCAAGTCCCAAGTAGTCGGAACTGCTGCTTCATAGAATGCATCTTCACACCATTCAGATACGTTTCCAGACATATCGTACAAACCGTAATCGTTTGAGAAATAAGAAGCTACCGGTGAGGTGTACATGAAGCCGTCGTCATAATAATTTCCGCGACCAGGCTTAAAGTTGGCTAACATACAACCTTTGGCGTTGCGAACATATGGATTACCCCAAGGATATTTGGCCATGTCGCGACCACCGCGCGCAGCATACTCCCACTCAGCTTCTGAAGGCAGTCTGAAACGAGGCATCTTGAAAAGACCTTGTTCAGCACGATATGCATTTAGATAATTTGTACGCCATTCAGAAAATTTGCGCGCAGCAAACCAATCAATACCAACTGCAGGATAATCGTCAAATGCAGGGTGAGCGAAATAGTATTCCATCATAGGGTCGCCCATGTGGTGCGAAAAATTCCTCACCCAAACAGAAGTGTCGGGATAAAGTTCTTTCATTATATATTCCTCACCCAATTGAGAAGAGTCGGTAAGCATTACCAACACAAATTGGCGATATTCGTTATTAGTGATTTCGGTTTCATCCATGTAAAAACCACCGATGGTTACTTGCTTGTTCAAGTTGATCATTGTGGCAGGCACATCCTGGTCGGCTTGTCCCATGTGAAATGTTCCAGAAGGACACACCACCATACCATACGGAACTATTTGCTGCCATCCCTCTCTATCAGGAACACCAACTAGTTCGCCACCTAGGTCGCCTTGACCACCGCCTCCACAGCTAGTAAGAAAAAAGACAGTTATTATAGAGAGTGAACCTAAAAGACTGTCCCAAAAACGCGTTTTGTTCATAACACCAATTTTAACGATTTACTGTATTTAAGCTTCGTTTTTCGAATTTCAGCTCCAAAAGTATAGAATAAAATGAAAACGCAAAAGCAAAATATTTAAAATAATTATTCAAAAAGTATAAAAAATGCTTTGAAAACTTATGAATATATCTTGTTTTGTGTTGGAATTATTTAAGTTGGTAA
>JBIKRJ010000129.1:0-7011 GCA_044349205.1 Cytophagales bacterium
AAAGTAGCCATCGTGGCTGGTTTTGGTGATGTAGGAAAAGGCACAGCCAAATCGTTGGCAGGTGCTGGTGCTAGGGTTATCGTTACCGAAATAGACCCAATATGTGCGCTACAAGCCGCCATGGAAGGTTTTCAAGTGATGAAAATGGACAATGCAGCCAAAATCGGCGACATATTTGTAACCACAACAGGTAACAAAAGCATCATTGTCGACAGGCACTTTAAAGCCATGAAAGACAAGGCGATTGTGTGTAACATTGGTCACTTCGACACCGAGATTGACATGGCTTGGTTGAATAAAAACTATGGCAACACCAGGGTGGAAATCAAACCTCAGGTTGACAAATATAACATAGACGGAAAGGATGTCATTGTTTTAGCGGAAGGTCGACTTGTAAACTTGGGTTGTGCCACAGGTCACCCATCATTTGTGATGTCGGCTTCTTTTACCAACCAAACTTTGGCGCAGCTTGAACTTTGGGCAAATTCGGACAAATACGACAACAATGTGTACACGCTTCCCAAACATTTGGACGAAAAAGTAGCGGCGCTACACTTGAAGAAAATTGGTGTAGAGCTGGACGAGCTTACTCAAGACCAAGCCGAGTACATCGGTGTGCCAGTAAAAGGACCATTCAAAATGGATCAATACCGTTATTAGTAGTAAGTAGCAAGTATTAAGTAGTAAGAAGGCTTCCTTTAATCGGGAAGCCTTTTTGCATTATAAGAGCTTGATGGAGAAATCGGAAATCTCGATGAGTCGGTCTTTGTAAAGACCACCTATGGTTTTTTTGAAGGCTTTTTTGCTCAGTTTTACTTTTTGGTAAATTTCTTCGGGCGAACTTTTGTCTCCCAACTGCAATTGCCCATTATTGGCTTTTAGGATAAACAGCAGTCGCGCTTTGGCATCTAAGATGTGTTGGTAGCCAATAGGTTGCAAACTCAGGTCGAGTTTGTTTTCTTCCCTTACTTTTTTTACATATCCCTTTTTGATATCGCCTATTTGCAAGGGTTCGAAAATTTCGTTTTGGTATAGTAAGCCTACATGTCGTTGGTTTACGATGGCATTGAAGCCCAAATCGGTGTGCTCGGCGATGAGTAACTCCACAGGGTCTTCTTCCTTTAGTTCAAATTGGGTATTGTCCACATATTTGCCCCATTTGGTAGAACCAGCCACTCTGCCCGTCTCTTTGTCGAGATACACATACACCACATATTCACTGCCTACAAACATGGGGGTGCTTTGTTCGCGCAGGGGAACAAGCAGGTCTTTTGCAATGCCCCAATCCACAAATACGCCAAATGGGGCTTCTTCTACCACTTTCATGCAAGCAAATTCACCCACCGTGGCAAAGGGCTCGAGCGTGGTGGCAATAGGGCGATTTTCGCTGTCGTGATACAGAAACACATTAATAAAATCTCCTGTTTTAGCTCCTTTTGGGATATATTTCAAAGGCAAAAGAATTTCCTCTGTTCTTTCCGAGTCGCTCAGGTACAAACCAAAGTCCACTTCTTTTACTACTTCCAATTCGTTGTATTCGCCAATGTATAGCATTTGTGCAATGTTTTATGTGGTTTGGATTTGCCTTTTGGCTACGCGATATCGTCTAGAATCCCGTTTTCGTCGGGGTAGGGAAGGAACACAAAATTTACAAAATCGGTATCTATCACAAACAAGCAGCAATACTCGTCGGCGTCTCTATACACTTTTTCAAAATCTTCTTGGTTTTCAATGAGCCCTCGTTGGGAAAACTCTTCGAGGAATGAAATATAATAGTGCCATTCCAGGCCATGTTCATTTCCGTACAGTTTGGTAGCCCAACCCACCTCGGTTTTGCAAATAGGAAATATAGGATAAGAAGAAATTTTTCTAGCTCTAAGTTGGTAAGAGGCTTCTTTCAGGGCATCGGATATTTTTATAAAATCGGAAGTAATACTGCCCAAATATTTGGGGTTCAATTCTGGGTCGTTGGCGTCATCCATATTTCTGATTTTTTTCGATTTCAAAGTTATCAGTTTTCGTCCAAGACAGCTTCGGAACTTGCTAAATACAACCAACTACTTTTCTTTGTGTTAATTTTAAAGTTATCCCATGCTTAAAACAATTTTTTTGGTCGGGATTGGGGGTGCTATTGGCAGCACACTTCGGTTTGCTTTAGGGCTTTACTTGAAATCTTTTTCCCCTATTTTACCTTTGGGTACTTTGGCGGCCAACTTGTTGGGTTGTGTGTGTATAGGGCTGGTAATGGGTTTTTCAGAGCGATTCAACTGGTTTTCGGCCGAATGGCGACTGTTTTTAGCCACAGGTTTTTGTGGGGGTTTTACAACCTTTTCGGCTTTTGCGTTTGAGAATATAAAGCTGTTGGAGCAGGGCGATTACCGTACTTTCATTATGTACACAGGGGTTAGCTTGCTTTTTGGGATGTTGGCAGTGGTTTTTGGTTTGTGGTTAGCAAAACTGTAATGTCCATATTTCGCTATGCGAAATTCTTTAGTTTGACCATGAAAGTGGTTCCTTTGCCCTCGTTGGAATCAATTTCGATAATGCCCTGCATTTTCTCGACTATTTCTTTCACAATGTATAGACCTATGCCCGAACCGGCACCATTGTTGGCAAGACGAAAGAACATATCGAAAATACGGCCGTGGTACTGGGCCGGAATGCCAATACCATTGTCTTCAACTCGCATGTATGTGTAGTCTTTATCGGTCTTACCCGATATTTTGATGAATTTTTCGCGATTGTCGTGGTGGCTGTATTTTATGGCATTCGATATCAAATTTTCCATCACTATCTTGAAACGATGTTTGTCCGATATGAAGGGGGTGTTTTCTTGAATATCTATCTCAAAAGCAATGTCAGCCGCTTCTTTCATGTTTTTGAGTGAATCAATAATGTCTTCTATCGTTTCTTTGATCTGAATGGTGTCTTGACCAAGTGCAGTTCGCGTGTTTCGGGAGTAGCTCAGTATGTTTTTGATAAATTCGTCGAGCTTTAGTATGCTGTTACGAATCATTTTGGCATACTTCAGTGTTTCGCTTTCCTTGCTTTCATCGAGTATAAATGAAACTAATCCCATAATAGACGTGAGGGGTGAACGTAAGTCGTGCGAAGCACTGTACACAAATCGGTCGAGTTCTTCGTTTGTTTTTTCTAACTCGCTGTTTTTTTCCAATAGCCTTTCTTCCGTTTCTTTTCGTTCGGTAATATCGTGGCTGATGCCGTGTATGCCTATTGGCTTGCCTTTTTCATCTAATTTGAATTTGGCTTTGGTGAAAATGTGCTTGATGGTGCCATCTTTTAATACAATTCGATGGTTGATAGCGGTTTCTTCCAATGTTCGTTTGGATTCTTCAACGATTGCCAATGTCGGTTCGCGGTCTTCGGGATGTAAGAAAGAAGTCCACACTTCAAAATTCTGTTCTTTTTGATTGGGGGGCATGCCATGTATTCGGCAGGTTTCTTCTGACCATTGGGTTTTGCCTGTTCTTAAATCCATTTCCCAGCTGCCCAAATGCGCAATTTCTTGCGCCTCCAACAGACTTTTTTCACTTAATTTTAGTTTTTCCTCGGCTAGTTTGTTGTCGGTAATGTCTCGGCATACGCATGCAGTACCTATTACCTTGTTTTCTTTTATGATGGGATGCAAAAAAACTTCCATCCAACGTTTGTTTTCAAAAGCGCTTATATACACATCTGAAAAAATTTCTCCCTTGAATGCGCGTTCGTAATACGATTTGTAGCGTAGTATTTCAGATTTGGGAAAGTTAGATTGCAACACATTGCTTCCTTTTTCCATCACCTTGCCAAGTGTCTTTTCCATCATTTGGTCGTACAAGTCGTTGGAGGTGATAAGGTTGAAGTTGGTGTCAACACTCCACATCAAATCGTTTGAATTGTTTATCAGGGCTTTGAGATTTTGTCTGTCAAATTCAATTTGTTGTTCGGCTTTCTTATTTTCAGAAATATTGCGAAAGTTGGAAAGTATGGCTTGCATGCTGGGTTCTTCGAGCAAGTTGGTTACTGTGCCTTCACACCATATCCATTCGCCGTTTTTGCACAGCATGCGCCTTTGATACTGGAAGGTAGCACCATTGCTGCCTAAAATTTCATCTCTTTTTTCTTTAAAACTTGGCAGGTCTTCGGGGTGAATGAGGTCAAAAATAGATTTCTGCAAAAGTTCTTCGGAACTATATCCCAGGGTTTTACTTACCGACGGACTAGTGTAAATGAGTCTTCCGTTGCGGTCGGCAAGGGTTTTCATATCCGAACTTTTTTCTATCAATACCCTGAATCTTTGTTCTATTTGGTTCAGAGTTATTTTATCGGTTTTGTACGAACTGATGTCTTCTTGAAGGATGAGGATTCCTTCTTCTGTCGGGTTAATTTTCAGTAAAAAACACTTTGAGGAATCGTCTTTAGGTGAAGATTTTTTTTCGTATTGCTGAGGGCTACGCTCTTGCATGCACGATTTCAGCACTTGAAATAGAGGTGAGTTTTCTATTTCGGGATAAATTTCTTTCAGCGTAGCACCCAGTAGGTTTTCTTTCTTAAGATTTACTTGCGAAGCAAAAGCATCGTTTACATACAAGCACCGCCATTGAAAATCCAAGATTTGAACACCATAGGGTAAAAAATCTAGAATTTCCTTGTACCTGCTATTTTCAATAGCTGTATGTGTACTCTCTAACAATCTATTATAAAAAAAAATATTTGCAATATAATGGTTTTTTAAGTCTTTGAAACCAGTCTTGTTTTTTCTCTTGTTTCTTGTCAACCTAAATACTAAACAATTTTTGAATATTAATGTCGTGAATATTTTAAAAAATTGCGTACTTGCCTAAAACATTGAACTTAATGTAGTTTTTGTTTCACTATTGTAAGTTATAATTTTTAAAACCATGAAAAAAACCATTACCACAATTGTAGTTGCCGCTTCCATAGTTTTGATAGGCACCAAGGCCTATCAATTTAGTTCAGACCCTATGTTGGGTATGACAGGAGCACCTGGGGAAAATGATTGTTCACTTTGTCACGCTAATACAGTTAATTCAGGAACTGGAAAAGTAGAAATCACTTTTAACAACGGAAGCAATTCTTACGAGTCGGGTAAAACCTATCCTGTGACGGTAAAAGTGACGCAAAGCGGCATATCAAAGTTTGGATTTGAAATTACTTCTGTAGTATCTTCTTCTACTTCAACAGGAGCTGGTACATTTGCTTCTACCACTGCCGACGTAGGTGTGGCATCACAATCGGGGAAATCTTATGCAAATCAGTTAGTCTCTGCCACCACCTCGGGTTCAGGTACCTTTACCTTTAATTGGACCGCCCCGGCTACCAGTCAAGGAGACATCACATTTTATGCTGCAGGCAATGCGGCCAATGGTAATCGTAATAGTACAGGCGACAACATATATACTTCCAGCCTTACGGTAACCCCGCTTACTACCTTTTTTCAAGATTCCAAAATAGACAATGAAGTGGTGTGTTTTACCAATCAAAAAACCCTTTATTTGTTCAAACAATATATGTTGGGGAAAACCACGCTAACGCTCTATTCCCCCACTGGAACACTTGTGAAACAAATGGAATTGGATGCTGAACAAACTGAAATACCTTGCAACGAGTTGGCAAGTGGTTTGTACATTTTAAAACTCAAGAACCAATCGGCTTCATATACCAAAACCATACTTTTTGACTGATGAGGACTAAACTTTTTGCTTTCTGTATCTGTATGGCCTGTTTTTCGTGCGGATATAACAAGAAGGAGGCGGTAACACCTGTACCCAATCAAAATTCCAATAACAACGTGAATGGTGGAAATACAACTGTTGCAGTTTCTTACAAAACCGATATTAGTCCTATTGTTCAGGATAATTGTGTTTCTTGCCATGGTAATTTGAGTACTTATTCGAATCTCACAAAGTACACATCTTCCAGCGTTGTGGGTAAAGTTTCTGAATTGGAAGGAAGAATTAAAGGAATAGAAAATTGGCCAAAAATGCCCAAAGGCGGGTCGCTTACTCAACCAGAGATTGACAAAATTACACAATGGATAAATGAAGGAGCTAAAGACAATTAATTTTGCCATGAAGAAAACAATATTTTTCAATCTCTTTTTAAGCTTTTTGGTTTTCGTGCCCACCGCAGTTTTTGCCCAAGAAGACCTTTTGAAGGAAATGGAAAGCACCATGCCCAAGGAAAAACCGTTCACTTTGGCCACATTTAAGGGAACTCGCCTCATAAACGGGCATACCGTAGAAGTGGGTGGCCCCAGAACGTTAGATTTTCGTATCGCGCATCGATTTGGAAACATTAAACAAAACACCAAAGAGTATTTGCAAGAGTCGGCCGACAGGCTTTTTGGTTTGGACGGTGGCGCCACCATTACCTTGTCGCTAGACTATAGCTTCAATGGGAAATTGGCTGTGGGGGTGGCACGCAATTCACTCGACAAGCTCTTTGAAGGTTGGCTAAAATACAAGCTGCTGGCCCAAACAGACGACAATGCTATGCCCGTTACCCTGACCTTGATGGGCAAAACGGGCTACTTGGGAGGTATGTCACTGCAAAACCAACCCGGTTACGACAAAAACGTGAATCGTTTGATGTATTTGGGACAAGCGTTGGTAGCCAGAAAATTCAATGAAAAGCTATCGGTGCAGTTGTCGCCCATGTTCATCCATTACAATTTCGCCGACCGCGAAGGGCAAACAGCCAACGATTTGTATGCCGTGATGGCTTCTTTTCGGTACAAGTTTACGAGAAGCGTAGCCGTAACTTCGGAATATTCGCAGGTACTAAACAGCTATTACGATTCCAAACTTTTGTCTGGGGCTTCATATGTCCCTACCTTTAGTGCCGGTTTCGACATTGAAACAGGTGGCCACGTTTTTCAAGTATTTGTGTCTAACGCCATAGGCATGAGCGAATTTCAATACATTGGATTCAATAGTAACGACTGGGGTGTAGGACAAATTCGCCTTGGTTTCAACGTATCTAGGACTT
>JBIKRJ010000086.1:0-9388 GCA_044349205.1 Cytophagales bacterium
CGACACCCTTTGGGAAACGGTGCTATTTAGCCAAAACGACATGGAGCACATCTACCAAAGCCTTAAAAAAATGTATGCGATTCTAAAGGCAAACGGAGACATGAGCGTGATGAAACACCTGATTATAGACCGCATCGACTTGTGCATGTTTGGAAACACCAAACCGTTTCGGGTACGAATCGTGAATAAACTAAACGATAACTTCGATTATTTCTACATCAAAAATGCCGATGCTTCAAGAGTATATGGCCTAGAGTTGGAACACATCCTCTCTCCCAACCGAATCAGTTACTATGTGGACGGCGACACTTTGATTGAAGAACACATCATGGGTGTCCCGGGCGATAAATTTATCAAAAACCACCTGAGCGACACATCTTTGAACCAAATTCGATTGGTCAAAGAGTTTATCAAGTTCAATGAAAGGTGTTTTATACGATTGCTGGGCGACATGCACTCCAGCAATTACGTGGTAGAGATTATACCCGATTTTGAAGAAATAAACTACAGAATAAGGGCTGTAGATTTTGACCAGCAGTCGTATGACGGACGAAAACAAGTGTACATGCCCCAGTATTACAAGCAAAACAATCCCATCATCAAATTGGGACTAAACACTATTTCTGTAGAGAGTGAAAGGCAATATCGCCGCGAAGAGCGTGCTTTGATGGCACACAGGATGCGTAGCTACCGATACCGCATCAAAGAATTGGGCGACGCATCGGTACAAGACCAACTTTCATCGCCTGAGTATGAAGAAGAATTGCGTTCCTCATTGGCAGACCATTACCGCCACAAACCATTTCAGCAGTGTAAAAACATGGGCGAGCTTTTGCGCATGAGTTTGCGTTTGTTGCTCAACAACAGTTAGTTTACAAACAGAAGTTGTTTTCAAAAATAAACATGAAGTTATATTCAGTCATTGTCTCGTTTTTTGCCCTTGCATTCTTTTGCAATTCATTGCAAGCACAATCCAAAAAAGAGGAACTGGTGAGCTTGCTTACCGATATGGAAGTGCAGATAGACATGACCGATGCGGTAAACAACATGTACAATTTCAAATTTGCTCAAGCCGAATCGGCCTTTTTGCAGCTTCGCGACAGGCATCCGCACCACCCGCTACCCTATTTTTTGATGGGCTTGTCGAGCTACTGGAAAATGCAGCCCAACGACGAAGACACCCGCTACGACAATACCCTTATTGCCTATATGGATAGCAGCATACGCTATGCCGAACCAATGTCGGAATCGAAAGACGAGAAAATACAGGTGGAAGGTGCTTTTTTCCTTTCAGCCGCTTACGGCTTCAAAGGAAGAATTTACTCTGAAAGAACCCATTGGGCAAAAGCCATTTCGGCCGGAAAAAACGCCATGCACTTTTTGCAAAGAAGCAAAAACAATGGAGACTTGAGTCCCGAGTTCATGTTTGGCGACGGACTTTATAACTATTATGCCGAATGGATTCCCAAAAACTACAAACTATTGGCACCCGTGGTAGCACTTTTTCCTAAAGGCGACATGAAACAGGGTATAGAACAACTGAATTTTTGTTCAAACAACGCCTTTTTTACCCGCACCGAGGCACAAAGCTACCTGATGCGTATTTATGCAATAGAGGAACAAAATGTAAAAGCAGCCTTTCCTATTGCCAAATATTTGCACCAAACCTTTCCCGACAATTCCTATTTCCAGCGTTTTTATTGCCGATTGTTGTTTTCATCGGGCAATTTTGTAGAAACAGAAAAAATAGCCTTGAATATGATTTCCAAAATAGACAGTGGCTATTTTGGCTATGAAGCCGTTACTGGCCGCTACGCCTGCTACATGCTAGGCTACATTTACCAGTTTAAAAAAGACTACGAAAAGGCAAAGCTTTATTTCAAACGCACCGTGGACTATGGCGAACAAGCCAATGCATTGAAAATGGGATATTATTTACATGCTTGTTCTTATTTAGGGAAAATAATGTCGAAAGAGGGAAAGACAGGAGAAGCCTGTTTATATTTTGAGAAGGTGAAAAAAAATGCAGATAAAAAAGACGACGAGAGGATATTAAACGAAGCGAAAGAGTTTCTGAGCAAAAACGATTGTAAAAAATAAAAGCCCTAAAAAGGGCTTTTTTACCGTACCAGGAGCGGGGGTCGAACCCGCACGACTTTAAGGGTCACAGGATTTTAAGTCCTGCGTGTCTACCAATTCCACCATCCCGGCGTTTGCCAATACCTCGTTTTATTGACAAAAAATAATGGGTTTGAGTTTGAGGGTGTCAACCACTTTTCTCATTCTCAAACCCACTTTTGAGCGGGAAACGAGACTCGAACTCGCGACCCCGACCTTGGCAAGGTCGTGCTCTACCAACTGAGCTATTCCCGCTTGTTTTGGGACTGCAAAGATAAAGGGCTGTTCGGATTTGACAAATAGGCTGCTATATTTTTTGAAGATTATGCTTCTTGCAGTAACTCCTTGTTTTCCAACACATCTACTTCAAAACGCAAGTTACCTATGATAAAATTTTGTCTTTCGGGCGTATTCTTTCCCATATAATACTCCAACAGTTTGGGTATAGATGTGTCCTTTTTCAAAATAATAGGTTCCAGGCGTATGTTATCGCCTATAAACTGACCGAATTCGTCGGGTGAAATTTCGCCCAACCCTTTGAAACGGGTTATTTCGGGCTTGCTCCCCAGTTTCCCAATGGCTTCTTGCTTTTCTTGCTCGCTATAGCAGTAAATGGTCTCTTTCTTGTTTCTGACTCTAAATAAAGGTGTTTCCAAAATATACAGGTGCCCATTCCGTACCAAATCGGGGAAAAACTGCAAGAAAAAAGTAAGCATAAGCAGTCGTATGTGCATACCGTCCACATCGGCGTCGGTTGCTATTACAATACGGTTGTAGCGCAACCCTTCCAAACCATCTTCTATGTTCAGGGCATGTTGCAACAAATTAAACTCTTCGTTTTCGTACACAATTTTTTTGGTTAGGCTGTAGCAGTTCAAGGGCTTTCCTCTTAGGCTGAAAACGGCCTCGGTTTGCACGTTGCGCGCCTTTGTAATAGAGCCACTGGCCGAATCTCCTTCGGTAATAAACAAGGTGGTATTGAAGCGGATGTCGTCTTTGCTTTCGCCGAAATGCACACGGCAGTCGCGCAGTTTTTTATTGTGCAAATTGGCTTTTTTGGCACGCTCATTGGCAAGTTTCTTGATGCCCGCTATGTCTTTGCGCTCGCGCTCCGATTGCAAAATACGCTTCAAAATAGCATCGGCGGTGGCAGGATTTTTGTGCAAAAAATCGTCTAAATGTTTTTTCAGAAAATCGTTGACAAAAGTGCGCATGGTAGGCCCATCGGGTGCTACATTCAGCGAGCCCAACTTGGTTTTAGTCTGACTTTCGAACACGGGTTCCTGCACCCTGACACTTACGGCAGCCACAATGGCCGAACGCACGTCGGAAGCTTCAAAATCTTTTTTGTAAAACTCCCTGATGGTCTTGACAAATGCCTCGCGAAAAGCAGCCAAATGCGTGCCACCTTGGGTGGTGTATTGGCCGTTGACAAAAGAATAATATTCCTCGCCATAGTTACCGTTGTGGGTAATGGCTACCTCAATGTCTTTTTCCTTCAAATGGATAATGGGGTAGCGATTGGTTTCACTGTCGGTTTTGTTGGTCAAAAGGTCAAAAAGACCTTTTTCTGAATGGTATTTTTTACCATTGAAATTGACAGTAAGCCCAGCATTCAGGTAGGCATAGTTCCATATTTGGTTTTCGAGATATTCGGGAATGAAGTGGTAATTTTTAAAAATATTGTTGTCGGGTTCAAAAGCCACAAAAGTGCCATTGCGGTCGTTGCTGGCCTGCTCTGGGTGGTCTTTTAACAATATTCCTTCTTTGAATTCGGCTATCTTGGTTTTGCCCTCACGTATCGATTGCACTTTGAAATAGGAAGAAAGCGCATTGGCGGCCTTGGTACCAACCCCGTTCAAGCCAACCGATTTTTGGAAAGCCCCCGAATCGTATTTTCCGCCCGTATTGATTTTTGATACACAATCTATCACTTTGCCCAACGGAATTCCACGGCCATAGTCGCGCACCTCTACGCGGTGGTCTGTGATTTTTATTTCAATGGTCTTGCCATTGCCCATCACATGCTCGTCGATAGAATTGTCGACAATCTCTTTGACCAACACATAGATGCCATCGTCGTACGAAGAACCATCCCCAAGCTTGCCTATGTACATGCCCGGGCGCAGGCGAATGTGCTCGCGCCAATCGAGCGAGCGAATGCTGCTATCGTCGTATTTTACTTCTTCTGCCATATCGAAAATAAAGATGGTAAAGTTAAAGGAAAGGAGGTAAGAAAGTGCAATGGCTTAAAAAAGCACATTCTTTTTTACTATATTATGAAATTATTTTTACGTTTTATGGCCTTTCTTACTCATTTCTTTTTTTGCTTTTGCAGGGATTGTGTGAACTTTAGGAGTTCATTCATTTCTGTATGCGTATATATTTGGACAATGCCGCCACCACTCCGCTAGACCCATTGGTTTTAGAGGCCATGTTGCCCTATTTGCACACCCATTTCGGCAATCCATCTTCTATACATTCGCACGGAAGGGAAGCGCGTACTGCCATAGAAAATGCTAGAAAAAGCATGGCCAGGCTGTTGCATTGTGCACCCTCCGAACTGTTTTTCACTTCGGGGGCTACCGAGGCCAACAATACGGCCTTAACGGGCAGTGTTTTTGGATTGGGTATTGCCCATCTTATTACCTCGCCTATCGAACACCATGCTGTACTGCACACCGCACAATGGTTAGCAGCAAAAGGATTTGTCAAGCTACATTTGGCAAAATTGACACCAAATGGGCATGTAGACCTCGATTCACTGGATAAACTACTAAAAAAACATCCCAAGGCTTTGGTGAGCCTAATGCACGGAAACAATGAAATAGGCAACACAACCGACATCAAAACTGCGGCAAACCTGTGCAAACAGTATGAAGCAGTTTTTCATTCGGACACGGTGCAAACGGTGGGACACCGTTTTTTGAACATACAAGATTTGCGTGTCGATATGCTGGTAGGTTCGGGTCATAAATTTCACGGCCCCAAAGGAGTGGGCTTTCTTTATTTGAACAGTGTCCAAAAAATAGACTCTACAGTGCACGGTGGGGCACAAGAACGCAACATGCGAGGTGGCACTGAAAATGTGGCCGGCATAGTGGGCATGGCCAAGGCTTTGGAGCTTGCCTACGGCGAAATGGAAGTGCGAGAAGAAAAAATTGGAAAATTGAAAAAGAGAATGGCCGAGGGTTTGCAAAAAAACATTCCCGATCTTTTGTTCAATGGTGATTGCCTATCGGAAACGCATAGTGTACAACATGTTTTAAGTATAGCCACACCGCGCCACAATTTGAATGAAATGTTGCTCTTCAAATTGGATATAGAAAAAATATCGGTTTCGGGCGGTAGCGCTTGTACAAGTGGCGCAGTGGCCGGCTCGCATGTGTTGCAAGCCCTGGGCGTGGACGAGGAAAGGGGTGTCATACGGTTTTCTTTCAGCCACAGCAATACCGAAGAAGAAATAGACAAGGTAGTCGGTATTTTGGGTAAACTTTTTGCTGCGTAGCTCCAAGCCCTACTTTTTATCTATGTAAAACTCCCATTCGTACATTTTATATTCATCCAAACTCTCCCTGCCATAGTGCGGTTCCACATCGGGGGCGGTGACTATAAATGTGTAAATGCCTTTTTTAATGGGGATATTTTTTTCTTCTCTTGGCAAAATTTCGTGGCTGCTGCCATTTATTCGCAATCGCATGGGCACTTTCGACCCGTTCCGAATTCTGACAATCGGATTTTTTTCTTCCGATTCTTTAACCGCAAAACCTGGATCGGCAGATTCTTTTACCTCGTGCACTATGTGAATGTTTTTTTTGGAAATATACCCTTCCCGATTTGTAAGGATATGATTTACATAGCACACATCGTTCTCAATTTTGACGGGAAAAATAAAAACACCTTCTCCCTTGTTCAATCGCCCTATCTCGTTTTTGTTGTGGTCCAACAGCACACATTCTCTTTTTAGATACCCGATGTAGGATTGAGCGTGACTGACGAACTGTATGCACATGAATAGCAATATGATGAGCTGTCGTATCATATATGAATCTGATTTGTTGTAATTGGCCTTCTGACTAAATTTAGTCCCAGCGCCATATCAAATCAAGGACAGCAGTAGCACTATCTGAAAAATGTGTAAATAAGATAGTTTGGCTTACAAATCCCTTTCTTGCTCAAGAAATATGAAGCGGAATGGGATTTTTTAAGTTTCATTTAACTTACTTTGCGAAAATTCTGCTAACATGACTTCTAATAATCTTCTGTATTTGTTTCCTGAGGCTTCTTCTATACCCGAAAAATTCCGTATTACCCAACCCCTTCACCAGCCCGATTTTCTTTTGGATGGGAAAATGGTGAAATGGGAAGGCAAGCGTCAAGATGTGTTTTCGCCTGTTTACCTGAACACTCCAAATGGACATGAGCAAGTTTTGATAGGTAGTTACCCGCTAGTGGGCGAATCGGAGGCCATGCAAGCCTTATCGGCAGCGGTAAAAGCCTACGACAATGGAAAAGGCGAATGGCCCACCATGGAAGTAGAAGAGCGTATTCACTGCCTGGAAGCTTTTACAGGAAAAATGATTGAGCAGAAAGACCGAGTGGTAAACCTACTGATGTGGGAAATAGGCAAAGCTTACAAAGACGCCGTAAAAGAATTTGACCGCACGGTGGAATACATCTACGATACTATAGATGCTTACAAAGATTTAGATCGTGACAATTCGCGTTTCCTTATCGAACAAGGCATTATAGCCCAAATACGCAGGGCTCCATTGGGAGTGGTGCTGTGTATGGGGCCTTTCAATTATCCTTTGAACGAGACCTTTACCACCTTGATTCCCGCCTTGCTTACAGGAAACACGGTTCTTTTCAAACCTCCAAAACACGGTACTTTGTTGCACTATCCTTTGTTGCAAGCCTTTGCCGAATGTTTTCCTAAAGGGGTGATGAATACCATATACGGCCGTGGCGACACAGTTGTACCTCCCTTGATGGCTTCGGGTAAAATAAATGTATTGACTTTGATAGGTTCGAGCCGTGTAGCCGACAAGTTGAAAAAATCGCATCCGAAAGTAAACAGGCTACGGGCAATATTAGGATTGGATGCTAAAAATGCGGCCATTGTGTTAGACAATGCCGACATCGATTTGTCTGTAAAAGAGTGTATTCTTGGATCGCTTTCTTTCAACGGACAACGTTGCACAGCCCTAAAAATTCTTTTTGTTCACAAAAGCATTGCCGACGAGTTTATTGCCAAATTCAACGAAGAATTGGCAAAACTAAAAGTAGGCATGCCTTGGGACGATGGCGTGGCGCTTACTCCACTTCCCGAACCCAACAAACCAAAGTTTTTGCACGACTGTATCGACGATGCGGTGGCCAAAGGAGCCCGTGTGATGAACGTACACGGCGGTGAAAGCAACCGTTCTTTCTTCTACCCTGCAGTGGTGTATCCTGTAAACAAAGACATGAAATTGTATCGCGAAGAACAATTTGGCCCTATTGTGCCGATTGTGCCTTTCGATAGTATAGAGGAACCCATAAATTATTTGATAGAAAGCGACCACGGGCAACAAGTGAGTCTTTTTGGAAGCGATGCCGACCAATTGGCGACACTCATAGACCCGCTCGTGAATCAGGTTTGCCGTGTGAACATCAACTGCCAATGCCAGCGTGGACCGGATGTATTTCCTTTCACGGGAAGAAAAGATTCGGCAGAAGGAACACTCTCAGTTACCGATGCCATTCGTTCATTTACCATCAGAACCATGGTGGCCGTTAAGCAAACCAGCGATAACAAAAAGGTGCTAAACGAGATTGTGCACGAGAACAAATCGAAGTTTTTGAGTACAAAATACATTTTCTAAAGGCTCAGGTTTCAGGCTTTGGTTTTTTAGTATCAAAGCCTGAAACTTCCTTTTACTCCATTCCTTTATAGGCCAGTTTCAAGCGTTCGCTAGTTTCGCCACTGCTTATGTTGTTGCGAAGTTCTTTGGTCTCGGGCAAATTGACCAAAGCTTTGAATGCCGCATAACGAATCCAATCTACAGGATGATTTCGCGCATATTTTTCCAACAAAACAATGCTTTCCTGTTTTTCCATCTGACTAGTAAGGGGAAGATATTCACCCCATTTTTCCAAAAAGAGGAATAAATTTTCGCCATTAAACTTGGCAACATTGCGTACAAACCATCTGTTTTTGCCGATAGTTTTGGAGGAAACATAATACTCTGAAATGGCGGCCAAAATGTCGCTACTTTCAGAGTATTCAAACTGCTTCAGTACAGGCAGTTTGGTAGTATCGGGAAGGTTGGAATTGAGGTAGCTTTTTAAACCTGCCGCTTGAACCAAGTAAGAACTATCTTTCATGGCTTTTTCAAATACGGGCATATAATTTTCGGATTCCTTAGCAAGAAACTGTATCGCCTGTTCTCTGACCGATCCTTTCGGATCATTTTCGGCCATCATTTTTATTTTTGACACAATATCTGTGAGTGCCAGCTTTCTAAAAAAATCGAAATATTGTATAGCCACCTTGCGAATTTGAAAGTATGGGTCGTCGAGGGCCAATCGCAAGGTAGAAACAGTGGCCTGGCTATCTACTGCATACACAATCTCTTCCAAGGCTTGCATGCGATGTCGATAGTACGCAGCATTTTGGTATTGACTTAAATATGCACTAAGATCTTTTGCATGTTCTATCGTGCCCAAAAGTTGAGCTTCCTCATCTACTAGTACTAACTCGGGTGCATTGGGTAAATCGAACTCAAACTCATGAATTCGTTTTGTAATTTCTACCTGCTGAGTTTGTTTTTTTCCATCCGACCATATTCCTACTTTCATTGGCAAGCGATATAAAGGAGTATAACTAGTGTCTTGGTTTTGGGTGAATTTCAAACGCAATTTTCCATTTGCCCATGACTGTTGTACTTCTAACACGGGATGCCCTGCCGCCAAAAACCATTGGTTGAAAAACCAATTCAAGTCTTCGCCAGTCGTGGCTTCAAATGCCAATCGCAGATCGTGAATTTCAGCAGAGCCATATTCTTTATTTGTCAGATAACGGTTCAAAGAGGTGAAAAAAGCTTCGTCACCCACATATTTACGAAGCATGTGCAGTACACGCCCTCCCTTGTTATAGGAATGTGCATCGAACATATCTTGAAAATCATTTAAGTGAAAACGGACAAGAGGTTCTTGTTTGGCGATAGCTTCTTTCATGTATCCCTCCATTTCTTCCAATGCATGGTGGTCGGCGGCATCGCGTCCA
>JBIKRJ010000087.1:0-9346 GCA_044349205.1 Cytophagales bacterium
TGCCGAACTTTGGGCACAAACCATAAAAAGTGTGAATACTGAATAAATACGCAAAATACTGATGTTGAATTCGTACTTATTTCCTAACCATAATTTTAGTATGTCAATTCCAAAAAAGAAAAGGACAAAACAAGTTGGAATAGCAACTGCAAGATTCAATAACATTAGTTTTTTGTGAAGCCCTGCAATGGCATAATAATCCTTTCTAATGGCCAAATCCAAAATCTTTGGAAATTTGGTAAAGGTTATCTTTGAAATAATTTTTAAGCAAACGTCGGATAGTCGATACATGACTGCAAACAAAGCTACATATTCAACACCTTTAAGTTTGGATATGAGCAAGTTATCGCTATAAAAAACAAAAAGTGATACTATGCTAATGATGAAATAATGCCAGCTAGGAGAAAGCAATTTCTTCAATACATCTAAATCAAATTTGGCAAAGTTTACTTTAAATCGAAATACTTTTTTGGAACTATAAAAAGTGGCAAAAAAGAAGGCTGTTGTAAATATAAAATTTGAAACAGCGACCTCAATTATAGAAAAACCTGTGGCTATCAAGGTAATGGACGAAAGGCCGATTGCTATTGTCCTTAGAATGTCGATAGAGTTTTTTTTGACAATATGATGCGTAGCGATTAGAATATTATCGAAAATACCAGTAATTAAAGTAACCAAAAAAGTTAAAAAGAAGAAGAAAAGGGTAGTTTGGGTAATAGGAACAAATTTTGGATCAATTTTGATAATGTACTCCAATTTCCATTCCAAAAAGATAAAAACTAGAAAAGTGAATGTTGCTACGCTTAAAAGACTGATAAGTACAGTATTTAAAAGTTTATCGGTGGCTTCCTTGCTTTCTTTTACTTTTGGTACTTCGACAGTTAGTGTACTAAGCATGCCAAAGTTGGAAAGCGAAAAGTACATGATTATGTTGGACATTAAAAGCCAGATGCTGTATTGTTCTTTCCCCAATTTATTGAGCATGAGTGGTGTGAGAAAGAAAAAAACTACATAATTAACCAACATTAGCAAGTAATTGCTGCTAAGCTGTTTTAGGTATTTAGCGTTTTGGCGGGCTAATTTTTGAATCATCTTATCCTTTTTGGGCTAGAATGATGCAATGATATGGGGCTTTGAAATCTTGTGCAATGATTTTTAAACCTACGTATTGTATTAACTCCGCTATGTTTTGGTTATTGAACGTATGGTGGTGTAAACAGCGGTTTTGAAAATTGTCTTTTGACCTATTGGTAAATTGAGCTAGTGTACCGGCATGTTTGTCCATTTTTAGGTCGTGATACTTCAGTATTTCCTCAAGATGAAACAAGTCTTTTTCATCTGTATTGTTTCTTTCATCTTCCAAAAAATGTTCAAGCGTTGTAAGTGGGCGATTGTGGTCAAATGTATGGTCTTTGTGAGGTACTATAATTAACAAAAAACCGCGCTTATTTACTACTCTTGTCCATTCTTTTAGCGTTTTTACTGCGTTGGCACAGTGTTCCAAGCAATGACTGCTTAGTAAAAAATCATACTTTTCGTCCTCAATACCATGCAAATCTGCCGCTTCTCTTATGTATTGATACCCCTTTTTGTTGTCGAATTGAAAAGAAATACCTTCTTTGAGCTTACCTTCCCACACAGTGGAATTGCTGAAATTACAATTGTCGAGGTGGAAAATGTGAGGATAAATTGGTAAAATACCATTGGAGGTAAAAGCACTGCTAGGCCCGCCAATTTCTAAGCCCGATTTGCCTTTTAATGCGTTAATATAAGTCTGTCTGTTTTTTACTTTACCTATCAGTAGCTTTCTAAGCGTATTAGATGCTTTGCGATAAAAATCAGATAATGTCATTTTGGGGTAATATCCTTTGTGAAGAGAAAGATATTGCCACAAATATAGGCTGTTTGACGAAGTTAGTCATATTTAATTAGGCCGATAAGGGGTCGAATTTGTAACCGACGCCTTTTACTGTTTTGATGATATCGTCTCCAATTTTTTCCCGTATTTTACGAATGTGCACATCTACGGTGCGTGCCAGTACATACACATCGGTTCCCCAAATGTTTTGCAATAGTTCGTCGCGATTGAATACTTTGTTGGGGTTGGTTGCCAAAAAATGCAGTAACTCAAATTCTTTTTTGGGTAGAACTATTTGCTTGTCGTTAATATAGGCAGTATAGCTTTGTTTGTCGATAATGAGACCGCCTACTTCAATTTTTTTAGCATCTTTTGTGCTTTTTTTGGTTTCTCTGCGCAGTATGGCTCCTATTCGGCTTAGCAGGGCTCTTGGTTTGATAGGTTTGGTAATGTAATCGTCGGCGCCTGCGTCAAATGCCGCCACTTCAGAATATTCTTCCGAACGGGCAGTGAGGAACAAAATATGGGTATCGGTAAGGGTCGTGTTTTCACGCAGTAGGCGACAGGTTTCCACTCCATCGATTCCAGGCATCATAATGTCCAACAATACCAGATTGGGTTGAAAAATAGAAGCAATATCTAGTGCTTTTTGACCATTGTTGGCAATTTTTACTTCGTATCCCTCTTTCTCCAAGTTGTATTGAAGAAGTTCCAAGATGTCGATGTCGTCATCGACAATCAGAATTTTGTTAGTTTTCGACTTGCTCATTTTGGTAGGAGTGTGTGGGTTTTGTGTTTAATTCATTTTTATTCACTCGTAACCACATGATTTATCGTTGGTTGCCAAGTAATTTTTCTAACATTTCTTCCAATGCGGGGCCTCTAAGGTTACGCGCTACTATTTTACCTTCTTTGTCCAATAAAAATGTGGCGGGAATACCGGTCACTTGGTAAAGCCTGCTTGCGCTGGTTTCCCAACCTTTCAATTCCGATACATGTGTCCAGGTCAAATTGTCCTTTTTGATAGCGGCAAGCCAGTTTTCTTTTTTGTTGTCGAGCGAAACGCTAAAAACTGTAAATCCTTTCGACCTGTATTTTTGATAGGCGCGTACCACATTTGGATTTTCCATTCTACAAGGACCGCACCATGAAGCCCAAAAATCGATAAGTACTACTTTTCCTCTAAAAGATTCTAGTGAAATCATTTTTCCCAAAGTATCAGCCATGGTAATGTTGGGGGCAATGTCTCCTACCTCAGCAGCTTCAGGTCTTAGCAACGGCCAAAGCTCTTTGGCATATTTCGATTGTGGGTATTCAGATCGATATTGAATTTTCAATTGTTTGTTTAGCACCATCTGAAATTGGTTGAACAAGGTTAGCATCGTCATGAAGGCAACTTCACGGTTGGGACTGCCATAAGGCAACTTTAGCAACAATTCGTTTACACTCGAAGCAAGTATCTGTTCCTGAGGCTGTACATACAATTGAAAATAGGTTTTAACCTTGTTAGAAAGCATATCACCTCGAGTCATTTCAATATCCGTCAAATCGGATTTGGTGAAATAATTCCCTGCATTGGTGGTGTCGGTATTTATGCTGGTTGATGCGATTTTAGCCACAAAACTTACGGGTGCTTTTTTCTGTATTTCAACCAGTTTTTTGTTCTTGGCTTTGTTCAAGCTATCGTATCGTAAACGAATGGAGACAATCACTTTCTCATATTCTTTAGGATTACTTTCGGATAGTGTGGCACTTTGTTCGTATTGTTTTTGAAGCAAATTTACCTCATTGGCAAAAGTTTGGGACAAGGAAGTGTACTGCTTAAACAATTCATTTTCAATTGAATTACGAACATTAAGGTTTTTCTGAAACCCTGGCAAAGACGATTCAACTTCAATATCTTCCTCGCCAGCAATTATCGCCACTGAACTATCTTTTGAAAACCCTATCCTATACAAACCTCTAGGAACCATTTTCTTTTTGTCGAATTGGAAGTGGCCAGATTGGTTCACATTTGCCGAATCTATTTTCATGACCATGTCACCAAAATATTCATATAGAAAGATGTATTTTTTGTCAGCGCTATTTTTTATGCTGCCTTTGATACCTGATGCCAACGAAGCCAAAACTGAAAAAAGAAACAATACAAAGAGAAAAACGCTTTTTTTGATCTGAACCATTTTATTAATCGGTTTGAAATTACGCATAAATTAAACGCTTATTCATGGCTTCACCAAAATACAATCTTGTCGTAATATTGGCTTAACTTCGTTTTTAGTACTGTCTCGCGCACTGATTATTAGCAAATTGTGTCTTTGTGTGTAATGTTTCCCACTCTTTAGTCATTTTGACTAATTTTGAAAATTGAATTTTCAGTTTTGACAAAGAAACCGCTCTATTTCTCGATTCTAATTTTATTCACTTCGCTCTCAGTTTTTGCACAAGATCGCATCGAGCTCATTCGTGCCAATGAATTGGAGGGTAGCGTCATAAATGGCCGCAATGTGCGTATTCTGAAAGGTGATGTGGTTATGAAACAGGGCAATACGCTGGTTTATTGCCAAATCGCAAACCAATATTTTGAACACAACGAAGTGGAAGCTTTTAACCAAGTGCGCATTGTGCAGGGCGATTCTTTTTCGGTTTCGGGCGACAAGTTGTTTTACAATGGCAACACCAAAATAGCCCAAATACGGGGGCGTGAAGTGGTTTTGAAAGATAACAAAGCCACTTTGTACACCCAGTTTGTGGACTATGATATGGGAAATAAAACGCTTACCTATTTCAATGGGGGCAGGGTAGTAGATGGCGAAAACATCCTTACGAGCGACAAAGGTTTTTATTACTTAAATCAGAAGTTGTTCACTTTCAAGCAAAATGTAGTGTTGAAAAACAGCCAATACATCATGAATTGTGACACATTGTTGTATAGCTCTGAAAAACGCATCGCCTATTTTCGCGGCCCTACCAAAATAGTGGGCAAAGACGGTACTTTGTACGCCGAAAAGGGAGAGTATAATACGGTGACGAAGCTATCCAATTTTCAAGGTCGCTCGCGCATGGACTATAAAGATTATACCATCAGTGCCGATATGCTTTCTTATAACCAGTTCACTGGCAAGGGAATAGGTCGTAGGGGGGTGGTCATTCAATCTTTTAAAGACAGCACCACTGTGCTAGGCGAACTTGCTTACTACGACAGGAAAAAAGGCTATTCGAAAGTATATGCCAATGCTTTGATGAAGAATAAATTTGGCGACGATACCTTGTACTTAAAAGCCGATACTTTAATTTCTATAAACGATAGTGTGACGGGAAACCGAAAAGTTTTGGCGTATCACAATGTGCGCGTATACCACCGACAAATGCAAGCCAAATGCGACTCGCTGGTGTACAATATGGCCGACTCTCTGCTCTATTTTTATCAAGATCCAGTACTATGGAGTTCGGGTAGCCAAGTGTTGGCAGATACCATTTGGATACGCATTAAAAAACAGAAAATCAATAAGATGTATCTTCGAAAAAATGCTTTTTTAATTTCTTTGGACAGCTTGAAAAACTACAACCAAGTGAAAGGTAGAAATATGTTAGCGTATTTCAACGACAGCACTCGCATAGAGCGTATCGATGTGAAAGGCAATGGCGAAAGTATCTACTTTGCATTGGAAGGCGACACTGCTTTGGTAGGTATGAACAAGGTGTTGTGCAGCGATATGACCGTGCGTTTTGTGGGAAAAAAAGTAAAAACTATCACCTTTTTGAAAAAACCAGATGCTGTTTTTATACCACCGCAAGAAATTCTTGAACCTGAAAAGAGATTGAAAGGTTTTAGATGGCGAAAATCTGAAGAACCCCAACTCGAAAGCGTATTGGCCAAAACAGATTATTCTGGAGTCGAAATACCTCTTGTATTACCCCGCGAAATACTTTCAGAGTCTTTGAAAACGGTAGAAAAACCGTTGGGCAGAAAAGAAAAAAGACAAAAACGCAAAGGGAATAAGCTTTGACAATTATTCAGCGATTGGTTTTCCAAATTTTGCTCTCAAATCTTTGTAAAAGTTCATAAATGCGATTTTGATGGAATCGCCATCGAAAAGCCGCGAATCGTTTTTGGCTTGAATCAGGAAAGTAACACCGATCGGCAGCAGGCATATGTTGGCAAGCCACATTCCTGCCCACACAGGCACAATGCTGTGTTTAGCCCATTTCATCCCCAAATTCGTTACAATATAAAAAAGGATAAAGAAAAATATGCTCACAATCACGGGCACGCCAAGCCCTCCTTTTTTGATGATAGCGCCCAGTGGCGCCCCAATTAAAAACATGATGATACAAGCCAAAGCTTGGGTATATTTTGTATAAATTTCAATATAATAATGATTGTAGTCTTTTCTCAAATTTTCAATGCGTTCTACGCTCGCTTGACTAAATGAACGAATGTTTCGGGCGTTGTTCAAAGCGATGCTTGCAAGTCTTTTGTCGCCCCAAGGAATAGTCAAATTTGTCCTTTTGGGAGCATATTGAGCGTCTGTATTGCTCACATTGCTTGGTTGTGAAACATAGGTGTAATAAGGTTTGATATTGGAACTGGCTTCCGCGCACATTCTGTTGTATTCTTTGAAAATTGAATCTGCATCGTATTTTAGTTCTTCTACATTGCGCATTACTCTATTACCTGTAAATAGTTCTTCATTTGTTCTGTTCATTTTGAAAGATTCCAAATTGAAAACCAATGTGCTTTTGTCGAAACTGTTGCTTACAAACTCGTGACCAAGACGACCATCCTCGCCCACTATTTCGGAGTAGTTTTTCCCTTTGAATAGAGTAAAACGCAAATAGGTATCGTCGTTGAAAGTTACCATGTAACCTGAATCGGCTATGGTCACATCGGTATTGCCGTAACCTTGAGAATGGTTGTATATCATAATGCCTTTCAGCGACTTGCCATCTGGATATTTTTTATTTATCTTGATACTGTAATTGGGTATTCCGTTGTAAAAAGCCCCTTCTTTAAAGTTCAAAGTAGCCTTTTTTTGAGTCACATCGTACAGCAGGCTGTAGGCTTTTAAGTTGGCTTTTGGCACTATGATATCGTTGAAATAAAAAGACCCGATAGCTGTTAAAGAAACAAAAACGAAAATGGGGACAAGGGTGCGAAGAAGGGAAATTCCAGAGCCTTTGATAGCCGTCAGTTCGCCGTGCTCCCCCAAGTTACCGAAGGTGATGAGGCAAGCCAACAGCACTGCCAACGGCAAGGAAACCGGCACCATATTCATCCCGAAATAGAAAAAAAGCTGTGCATACACGTCGAAACCCAAGTTTTTTCCTACCAAATCTGAGAAATAACTGAGCATGAATTGCATGAGCAAAACAAAAGTCGAAACAAAAAAAGTTAAGGTAAAAGGGCCTATAAAAGCCTGAAGAATAAGCTTATCTAATTTTTTCATGTGGGTATTCGATGCGCAAATTAATTCTTTTCGTGAAAATGCCTTTTTGTCAAAGGAAGATTTTGCTACATTTGCAGCCCCAAAAAGGCGGGGTAGCTCAGTTGGTTAGAGCACAGGATTCATAACCCTGAGGTCGGCAGTTCGAGCCTGCTCCCCGCTACTAAAATGGCCTCACATGTACATGAGGTCATTTTTTTTGCCAATGCAGTAGTATAATTGAAGATATTTTTATGTGTTTTGTCCTGCCGAACAGGTTTTTTGCTAACAATCAAGAGGTTGTTTTAAAAAACTACTTGTCATTCAAATTCATGCAAAACGTGCACATCTGTTTCAAAATAAATACTTTGTTGCATTGTGTTAAGTTACTTAAAACCCTAATTTTGTATTTAATGATGTTCCGTAATTACCCTTAGATGAAAAGAATACTCTTTAACATATTTTTTCTTGTTCCCCTTGTTTCGTTGTTTGCTCAAGCGCCACCCAAATTCAACTATCAAGCGGTTGCCAGAGACGGTGCTGGAGCATTTATTGCCAACAAAACGGTAGGGGTTAAGGTCGAAATTTTAAATGGTAGCAATGCCGTGGTGTACACCGAAACCCAAACTGCTACTACCAACACCTACGGATTATTTACTTTGCAAATTGGAGGTGGCCCAGGTTTTTCTGCCATTTCCTGGAATTCAGGAGCTTTCAACATTCGTATTTCAATAGATCCAAATGGTGGTACATCCTATTCTCAAATTGGCAACACACAACTACTTAGCGTCCCTTATGCGCTTTATGCCAATCAATCGGGCTCGGGTTCGGGAACCGATGCACAAACGCTGACACTTTCAGGAAAAAGTCTTTCTATATCCAACGGCAATTCGGTTACATTACCTTCCGACCTTCCTGCAACTGCTGCAGCGGGACAGGTGTTGAAATTCAAAGGCGGTCAGTGGATAGCTTCTACCGATAGCATGGGAATTGGAAGTAACTATTCGGCTGGCAAAGGTTTGCAGTTGAACGGTAATACCATTTCGGCCAAAAATGATAGTGCAGGTTGGAATGCTAACCAGTTGCAAAACACAGCAATTAGCAACTCAGTCCCCACAGCAGGACAGGTTTTGAAATTCAAAGGAGGCCAATGGGTTCCTTCAAGCGACAGTACAGGAACGGGCTCAAACTACACAGTGGGCAAAGGTTTGCAATTAAATGGTAACACCATTTCGGTAAAAATCGACAGTGCTGGTTGGAATGCGAATCAGTTGCAAGGCAAAGACATTGTGACTACAGGTTTGATAAGCAACCAAGTATTGGTTTTTGACGGAACATCTTGGAAACCTGTCGATTTACCAAAGTCTGGTACTAATTACATAGGGCTTTCGGGCGTGGCGGTTAGCAGTAACTACATCAAGGCGAATACCGACCAAACCACTATAGATACGACTGGCGGTGCTTTGAAAGTGAAAGACGGGGGTATTGATAAATCCAAGATTGCCTTAGGTGCGGTCGACAGCAGCAATGTGGGAGCGCTTTCCATCAATAATCTAAAAACTTCCGCTGTTATTGGACAGGTTTTGAAGTGGGATGGTTCGAAATGGACACCAGCTACAGACGAGACAGGCGTGGGCAAGAGTGTTCTGAAAGTGGACAAAGTGACCATCGACACCACGGTATTGGGCGTGTTGAATGTGGTTTCGGTCGATTCCAACATAGTGTCGGGCATTGGATTTGACGACTTACCAAAAGGTACTGCGGTAGGGCAGATTATGAAATACAACGGCACCAAATGGGTGCTGAGTACCGAATCGATCGGTACTGCTTACCAATCGGGTGGGGGCGTAGATGTTACAGGAAGCAAAATTCAGGCAAAAACCGACAACTTGACATTGGACACCTTGGGTGCTGCTTCTTCCATCCAAATCAAAGACGGCGGAATCGTAAAAATCAAGATTGCCTTGGGTGCGGTTGACAGCAGCAATGTGGGCAAGCTCTCGATGCAGAACATAGCCAAACTGCCTGGCATGAAAGCCAACCAGGTGGTAAAATGGAATGGTGC
>JBIKRJ010000088.1:0-9311 GCA_044349205.1 Cytophagales bacterium
GTGACCACGGCAGGCAAGGGCATTGCAGGCTTCAATGCCTTTATAGATTTTGCCGAAAAGCTTTCTCCACTGGGCAATGCCACAGGCGAAGATTGCGCAAACTATTGCGTGTCGCTTTTCTCCGATTTTACCCGCAAGGTGACGATGCAAAACCTCTACCACGACGGAGGCTTCTCCAGCACTGGCTTCACCGAAGACCTGATGCGAAAACTGGAAGAAGGAAACGGTTAAAGAAAAAGCCCCGAGTTCGGGGCTTTTTTGTGTGCCCAAAGGGATTCGAACCCCCATCGTCAGAACCGGAATCTGACATTCTATCCATTGAACTATGGGCACAGATTGGGTTTGAGGCGTTTCTGAGTTTTCAAAGTTAATCAAGAAACTGCAATAGGAAGCCAATTAATGCAAATAGACGGCATACTCTTCGGGCGAAGAGAGGTTTACTTCTACAAATTCCTGTAGCGTGGTGCCGAGTGAATAGCCTACATAATCGGCCGAGATAGGGTATTTTTTGTGAGCCCTATCCACCAGCACTGCTACTTGTAACTTGTTCAGTTCAAAAGCCAGGAAAGGTTTGAAACTGTAGAACATGGTACGGCCCGAATTCAATACATCGTCCACCACCACTATGGGCATTTTCGACATTTTTTCGGGCGATAAGCCCTCAATTTTGCCGGAAGGCAATTCGATGGTGGAAAAATGCACCTCGATAGGGCTAATTTTTTCCAACTCAGTTTTCAACAATTTGGCTAACTCCGAACCTTTCGGTTCGATACCTACCAATGCTATTTCCGATTCCTGAAAATTATTCTCATAGATTTCGAAGGCCAATCGGCTTATTTTATTCAAAACTTCGGTAGCGTCGAGTATTTTGGTTTTTACCTGTCCCATTTCGACAAATGCAGTTTAATTGTTGTAAATCTACCCTTTTTTGATGAAAAAAAGAGAAAGCCACCCATTTCTGAGTGGCTTTACTTTATGGTTTGTTGTCGGTTGCTACCGACAACTATTTACGGAAGAGGGATTTACTTCACCTCCTCGTAGTTCACGTCTGTTACGTCTTCGGTAGAAGCACTGCTACCTGCCGCGCCTTGGTCGGCACCAGGTTGGGCGCCACCTGCTGCTTGCGTAGCGGCATAGATTTCTTGCGAAGCAGCTTCCCAGGCTTTGTTCAAAGCCTCGGTGCCACTGGCAATTCCAGCTTCGTCTTTGGCAGCCACGGCTGCTTTCAAGGTATCGAGGGCGCTTTGAATGTTCGTTCTGTTGCCTTCCGAAATCTTGTCGCCGTATTCTTTCAGCTGTTTTTCAGTTTGGAATACCAGCGAGTCGGCTTGGTTTATTTTCTCCACGCGTTCTTTTTCGGCTTTGTCGGCTGCCTCGTTGGCTTTGGCCTCGTTTTTCATGCGCTCAATTTCGGCATCGGTCAAACCAGAAGAAGCTTCAATGCGTATTTTTTGCTCTTTGCCAGTGCCTTTGTCTTTGGCCGAAACGTGCAGGATACCGTTGGCGTCAATGTCGAAGGTCACTTCGATTTGGGGCACACCGCGAGGAGCTGGCGGAATGCCGTCGAGGTGGAAACGACCGATGGTGCGGTTATCCTTGGCCATAGGTCTTTCGCCTTGCAATACATGAATTTCTACCGAAGGCTGGCTGTCGGAGGCAGTCGAGAACACTTCCGACTTTTTGGCTGGAATGGTGGTGTTGGACTCGATGAGTTTTGTCATTACGCCGCCCATTGTTTCAATACCCAAAGAAAGAGGAGTAACGTCCAACAGAAGCACATCTTTCACCTCGCCTGTGAGCACACCACCTTGAATGGCTGCACCTATGGCCACTACTTCGTCAGGGTTCACACCTTTGGAAGGTTTTTTGCCAAAGAATTTTTCCACTTCTTCTTGTATGCGTGGTATCCGGGTAGAGCCACCCACCAATATCACTTCATCTATTTGTGAAGTGCTGAAGCCTGAGTTTTTCAAAGCCCTTCTCACTGGTTCGAGTGAACGCTGAATCAAGTCGTCACATATTTGCTCAAACTTGGCACGAGTAAGTTTTCTGACCAAGTGTTTTGGAATGCCGTCTACAGGGAAAATGTAGGGCAAATTAATTTCCGTTTCGGACGAACTTGAAAGCTCGATTTTGGCTTTTTCAGCTGCTTCTTTCAAGCGCTGCAAGGCCATAGGGTCTTTGCGCAAATCTACGTTCTCGTCGGCTTTAAATTCTTCCGCCAACCAGTCAATGATTTTTTGGTCGAAATCGTCGCCACCAAGGTGTATGTCTCCGTCGGTCGATTTTACCTCAAACACGCCGTCGCCAAGTTCCAAAATGGAAATATCGAAAGTACCGCCTCCAAGGTCGAACACGGCAATTTTCATGTCTTGGTGTTTTTTGTCGAGGCCATAGGCTAAAGCCGCCGCCGTTGGTTCGTTGATGATGCGTTTTACATCCAAACCAGCAATCGCACCTGCTTCTTTAGTAGCTTGGCGTTCGGCATCGTTGAAATAAGCAGGCACGGTAATCACCGCTTCTTTTATTTCATGGCCTAAATATTCTTCGGCGGTCGATTTCATTTTTTGAAGAATCATGGCCGAAATTTCTTGTGGCGAGTACAGCCTGTCGCCGATACGCACACGCGGAGTGTCGTTAGGGCCGCTTTCTACCGTGTAAGAAATGGTTTTGGTTTCATTTTGCACATCGGCATGGCGTTTGCCCATGAAACGCTTGATGGACTGTATCGTGTTTTTGGGATTGGTGATGGCCTGACGCTTTGCAGGGTCACCTACTTTGCGCTCGCCATTGCCGTTATCCAAAAATGCTACAATGGAAGGCGTAGTCCTACGGCCTTCACTGTTTGGGATAACTACCGGTTCGTTGCCTTCCATTACGGCTACGCACGAGTTGGTGGTTCCCAAGTCAATACCTATTATCTTTCCCATTGGCTATCTTGTATTAAGGTTATAAGTTCAATTGCCACGATTTATTCACAATCACTATGCCAAATTGTTCTTTGCAATAAAAAATGACACTTTGGCAGAAACCCACATCGCTTTGTTTCGATGTTTGAACTATTTGTTAAGCATTGTCCTAAACTGTCATGTTTTTGTTTAAGGCAGTGCATCAAAATTTGTATCTTTGACCACTGTGGCGCTTTCAGGAGTCGTAAAACTTGAAATTTTCCTTTTTTTACAACGGCTTATACTAACAACATTTTCTTGTAGGCATCGGAACTAGACAAATGAAAAATAACTTACGTAATTTGGATCACACTACTCAAAATGGTAGCAAATGGCTATTGTGGCTATGTTTCGCAGGGGTTTACATACTTTGGGGTTCTACCTATTTGGCCATTAGGGTGGTGTTGCAAAGCATTCCCGTGAGTGTTATGGCCACTTTGCGTTTTTGGATAGCAGGCAGTATCATGTTTGCATGGGCATGGTTGGCAGGTCATTCTTTTCCAAATCGCGAGCAAACAGCTCGTTCGGCTTTTTCGGGCTTTTTACTATTGGTCTTAGGCAATGCCGGGGTGCTTTTTGCCAACCGCTTTCTGGCTTCTTCGGGTATCATAGCCGTTTTGGTGGCGGTTACTCCTTTTTGGATAGTGCTGTTGCAGTGTGGCATGAATAGGGCAAACCGTCCACCCTTGTCGGTATGGCTGGGCATACTGCTGGGTATTGTGGGCATGGTGGTTTTGGTGGGCGCTGAAAATTTGAAAATATTGGGCGAGAATGCCCCTAAGGGAATAGCCATTGTGTTGGTTTCTACTTTATGTTGGGCCATAGGCACATTGTACACCAGTTCGGGTAAGCTACCCAGTTCTTTTGCCTACAATGCGGGTATTCAAATGTTTTCTGCGGGCATTTGCATGGGAGTGTTGGCTATCCTTACAAACGAATGGCAAAGTTTTTCTTTTGCTGCCGTCGATTCCAAGGCCATTCTCAGTTTTTGGTTTCTAGTTATAGGCGGTTCAGTTTTGGGTTTCACGGCTTTCAATTATTTGGCACGGCATGCCAGTCCTACGGGTGCTACCACTTATGCCTATGTGAATCCTCTGGTCGCACTTTTTTTGGGTTGGTGGTTGGGCAACGAAATATTCAACATCCAAACGCTTTTTGCCTCGGTATTGCTGATAGGGGCGGTGGCCTTGGTGGTGACCAAGCCAAAATGGTAAGGGCAAAATAGGGATTTAGTAAATGTACGAAATGGCATACCAAACGGCGACAAACTCTTCGATGGTAAGTGCACCACTCATATTGGCGATAATGTCGCTATAGTTGCTAGAGGAGCCTCGGTAAATTCGACTGTTGGCTACATTGGCAATGATGTCGCTGTAATTGTTAGAAGTACCACGATACAGTTTGCTATTTTTGATGGTCAGTAAAATGTCGGAATAGTTATTCGAAGAACCACGGTACACCTTACCGTCTTTTATATTGAAAAGGATGTCGCTATAATTGTTGGAGGCGGCTCGGTATATTTTATTCCCTTTAATGTTGCAAATAATATCGCTGTAGTTGGTGGAAGCAGCCTTGTATAGCCTGTCTTTGTTTACATTGCAAATCATGTCGCTGTAGTTGGTCGAGGCCTTTTTGTAAATTTTTACCTGCGCCAGTAAAGAGAGGGATGCCAAGAAAAAAGCGAAGATCAAAGCGACTGATTTTTTCATGATTTGGTTTTTTTGAATTTTGGCTAGGTGCTGTTGTTTAACCTTTTATTCAAAGGTATTTAAAAGCAATATAAATCAAATAAGTGAAATCTCATTAAGTCTTTTTGTTATACATTAAGTTTTTTTTGTGAAATTAACACAAAAAAAGGGCATGCATTACCAAGCCCCTTTTTCGTCAGATTCAGAATCTTTTAATGTTGATGCCCGCCTGGGCCATGCACGTGGCCGTGTGCCAATTCGTCGGGAGTGGCTTCTCGAATGTCAACAACGCTGCCGCTGAAGAATAGTTTTTCACCTGCCAAAGGATGGTTGAAATCCATCAGCACATCGTTGGTGTTCACTTCTACCACAGTACCAAAGAAACGGTTTCCTTGGTTGTCTTGCATGGGCAGTTCAGCACCTTCCACCAATTCGTCTTTCGGCATATCGCCAAAGGCATCCTTGGGAATGGTCACAATATTTTCTTCTATCACATTGCCATAGGCATCTTCTGCCTCTAGGGTAAACTGAAAATTGTCGCCTATTTTCAAGCCTTTCAAATTGGCATCGAAAGCCTCAAGTGTTTGACCAATGCCGTGAATAAAGGCAAAAGGATCGTTCGGCTCTGCCGAATCTACCACTTCGCCCGAATCTATTTTTAGTTCGTAGCTAAGCATTACTACTTTGTTGTTGTCTATTTGCATCAATTTAGATTTTTTTGTTTTACAATGAACAAAGGTAGTTTAATTTAGGCTTTCAAAAACTATCGTCAATTTAAATACCATGCGTAAAGTACTGAAAGGTGTAGGTCTGTTTTTGTTTCTAGCAGTGTTAGGCATAAACTTGTATGTCTTGTTTTCGGGCAAGACATTTTTTTACAAAGCCCTGCGCTACAATTTTGCGGGAGTCGACGACTATAGCATTTTCGAAAATCGCACTTTGCATAAAAGCAGCTTCCCACAGCCCTGGTTGCAAAGCAGGTATTTCAACCAAAAACAACCCACCGAAAAATTGCAAAAAACTCTCGATTCGCTCGAAACTTTTGCCTTTCTAATCATAAAAAATGATTCACTTGTTTACGAAAAATACAACGATGGTTACGGCCCTTCGTCCTATTCCAATTCGTTTAGCATGGCCAAATCGGTGGTGAGTATGTTGGTAGGAGTTGCCATTCAAGAAGGAAAGATCAAAAACATCGACCAGCCAGTCTCGGATTTTTTGGCCAATTTCAAAAAGGGCGGAAAAGAAAAAATCACTTTACGGCACTTGCTTACGATGAGTTCGGGATTGAACTGGGACGAGTCGTATTCCAATCCTTTTTCCATGACCACCGAGGCGTATTACGGCTCCGATTTGAACTCGTTGCTAGCTAAAGTAGAATCTGTGGAAGAGCCCGGTAAATATTTTAGGTATTTGAGCGGCAATACACAATTGTTGGCCATGGTGTTGGAAAAAGCGACTGGCAAAAGACTGAGCCAATATGCACAAGAAAAATTGTGGCAGCCTATGGGCATGGAACAAGACGCCTTGTGGAGTTTAGATAAAGCCAACGGAATGGAGAAGGCCTATTGTTGCCTAAATTCCAATGCGCGCGATTTTGCCCGTATCGGAAAACTATATTTGCAGAAAGGAAGGTGGGGAAGCCAATTTTTGATAGACAGTGCCTACGTGAAACAATCTTTGGTTCCAGCACCTTTGCTGAATCCCGATGAAAATAACGCAAAAGTCGATTTTTATGGCTTTCAGTTTTGGCTCATTCCCCATTACCACGACTTTTCTATTTTTTACCTGCGCGGCATACTGGGACAATACATTATTGTAGTGCCAGAAAAACAGCTGATAATCGTAAGATTGGGTAAAAAACGTGGTCAAAAGCAAGGAGAGCATTATGCCGAATTGTTCACTTATGTGGACGAGGTGTGTAAGATGTTTTAGCCCTACATAGGGATATTTTTTGTGGCTGTTTAGTCTCTTTTTCGGATATTTGTTTTTTGAATCTTTTATGAAAAAAAGTTTTCGATTTTTTTTCGCCTTTTTGGCAATTTCTTGTTTTAGCTGGGCTCAAGTTCCCGATGGTATTCGCTTATTGGATTATAAAAGCACGCTGCACCCAATCCTTGGTCTTGCCATAAACAAGCCAGGCGACAAATTACTGGTTAGTGCCTATGGAGCTCGTTTTCACATGTTGGAAATTGGGAAAGAAGCGGGTAGAAGTGCTTTTTCCCAAAAAGAAAGACAAGTGTGGTCTAAATACCTGAACAATGATTTCAGATGGGGAGCCAAACCTTTGTTTTCGCCTGAGGGGAACACCGTATTGCTGAAACCATTGTACGACAATCCCAACGTGGTGAAAATAAAACCTACTTCGCTAGTAGTGTTGAATGTAAAGGAGGGTAGTGTGGTCTTGGAAAGGAATGATATTCTAAGTGCTGATTATTTGAACGAAAACACCCTGATAGTGAGCACCAAAGACGGCTTGGAATGGTTGGATTTGCGTTCGGGTACGATTACTAAAAGCGTGGAAATGCCCGAGGCAGAAGCCTTGGCAGTGAGCCAAGACGGAAAATACATTGCCATTTCTTTTGTGCCTACAGCGGCTCAATTTGCGGTTTTGCAGTCCATCCAATTCAGAAAAAAAGAATTGAAAATAGCCAAGCGTGGTAAAAGGCTTTTAGCTGTGTACCAACTGGCCGACATGGTTCCCGTTTCGGTGGTAGACGACGAGATAGACGTGGTTTTTCGTATCAAATTTTCCAACGACAACAAGTCTTTGGTGCTGTTTACCCGCAATTTCAAAAGTAGGCTGGGCATAAACAAAAAAGACCTGCGTCAAGAAAATATTTACAAGCTCTTGGCTTTGAACCTGATAAAAGTTGACATTGAATCGGGCGAAATAGACCGTGATTTTTATTATTCGTCCTATTACATACACATGGATTACGATATTACGGAAGTAGATAAGCTATTTGCATTTTCCTCTACTGGCATGGTGTCGGGTTCAACCTACAAAACCATCAACGGATTGGAAGTGTACGACTATCAAGTGCCCGATAAGCTAGTGTACAGTATCAAAACGCGGTTCAAATGGTTTAAAAGGTTGGCTATTCCTTACCAATTTGCTTTTGTGCCAGGTCATACAAAATGTTACATTTCGAGTGGATCCGATTTGGCCGAATGGGACTATGGTAAGTTGCCCCACCATGTATTCAATGTAAAGGGTGAAGATGACGAGGAGGTGGCGGCAGCAGCAATCTCCCAGCTCGACAGCACCTGTAATTCACTTAAATTCAAAGAAATGTTGGTGGAAAATAAAATAGAAGGTATGTTTGTATACGAGATTACAGTTTTTAAGAAAGGCCAAGTAGCTACCGTTTTTTCACCTACAGACGAAGTGACAGATGTTCGTGCGCACAATTTCCTCATGGATTATTTGCGCGCTACCAAATTTGAAGGACTTAAAATACCCAAAGACAAAAGAGTAAAATTCCAATATATTTTCAATGTAGATAATTCCTCAAATCCTTAAACCCTAATTCAGAATGAAAAAGCAGTTTTTAAACCTTGGTGTAGCACTTTTGCTAGCCGGGAATGTCTTTGCGCAAGAAGACATGTCGACAACCTGGATGAAAAACCCAACCCACAAGATAGATTGGTCGGGTATGTCGGAAGAAAGTGGCTTTGTATATGCCAGTTCGCTGAAAGAAATTACGGTGTATAAAACTGAAACCGGTGAGCAAATTTGGAACAAGGAATACAAAGACTTGGCTCCCAAGTTCAGAAAGGTAGACGAGCTAATACCCATGTGGGACGCCAAAGTATTTTTTATTTTCAACAGGCGTTCGGGTGGCGACCAAATGGTGGTAGCTGATATGGTGAATGGGCAGGCCCTATGGAGTTCCGATGCTTATGAAGACTTGACAGACGAAAATATAGTGTATGTGCCGGAAGCAGAAGCTTTTGCAGTTTCAACCAAAAAAGCGCTTACCTTTATCAAGGCACGTACTGGACAAGTGCTTTGGGAAACCACCAAATTCAAAGGTGTGGTGGGGGCGTATGTCATAGACACCGAAGAAGGAAGCATGACCATGCTCAATTACAAACCTTCGGCTTTGGCCGCACTTTTTTCAGGTTTCAAAAACCAAATTACAAAAGTAAATTTGAAAAACGGTGATGTGATTTGGGACCAAACCTACCGCGGTATTCTTGAGAAAAAAGTCTTCACACGCGAAGTATTGGCTCGTATCTCGCTGAAAGGTGACAAATTGTTCCTGTTTATGAGCGGTATCCAGGTGTACGAATACAAAACAGGTAAACCTGTATGGGCTGCTGCCTACGACGAAACCCCAAAAATAAAAGGCAAACCAGCCAATGCGATCAGATACGGCATTTACGATGCCATTGCCGACCCATTGGTAGTCGGAGATTTTGTGTATGTGCTAGATGTAATCAATCCGCGCAAACAATACGTGAAAAAATACGATTTGGAATCGGGCAAGCTCATTTGGACATCGCCCGAAATACCAGATGCAAGGGCTATTCCCAACATGTATGAGTTGGACGGTGTGCTTGTTTTGCAAGTGGGCGGAACTGTAGAAGAACAAGGTTATTACAAGGAAGTGACAAACAATGCCGATGGTAGCACCACAATAAGGTGGTATTATGAAAAAGACTACAT
>JBIKRJ010000089.1:0-9283 GCA_044349205.1 Cytophagales bacterium
CAAGTAGCTTAGACTTTCCACCACCACTTCCTTATTTTTGTCTGGTTTCAACAAGGGCTTCCACTCCAAGATGGTAGCCGTGAAAAACTCGGGGTAATGTTCCGTCATTTGACAAAACTAGAAAATTGTTTGTTGGTGAAGAACACCAACAAAGGCGAACATTTCTCAAACTATTCAAAGTTCTTCCCATTTGAATCAAGCACAGAATTAACCAATCATGCCCTATATTTGCAGTCCTACTTTTTGAAAGCATGTCTGTAAACGTCCGAAATCTAACCAAAAAATATGGTTCACAACTTGCACTGGACAATATCTCGTTCAAGGCAGAAAAAGGACAAATCACGGGTTTCCTTGGGCCTAATGGTGCTGGTAAAAGCACCACGATGAAAATCGCAACGGGTTACCTGCCCGCCACCTCGGGCACTATCGAAATTGCAGGCCTCGATGTGGCCAAGCATCCTTTGGAAACCAAACGTAAAATTGGCTATTTACCCGAACACAATCCTTTGTATCTCGACATGTATGTGCATGAATACCTGGGATTTATAGCCTCTGTTTACAAACTCAAAAATACCCCTTCGCTGGCTGCCGAAATGATTGAAAAAGTAGGCCTTACCAAGGAACAGAACAAAAAGATAGGCGCGCTTTCGAAAGGATATCGTCAAAGGGTAGGTTTGGCGCAAGCCCTCATTCACAACCCCGAAATACTGGTGTTGGACGAGCCCCTTACCGGTCTAGATCCCAACCAAATCGTGGAGATTCGTTCACTCATCAAAGAATTGGGCAAGGACAAAACCGTGATTTTTTCCACCCACATTATGCAAGAAGTGCAGTATTTGTGCAATAAAGTGGTGATTATCAACAAGGGGAAAATAGTAGCCGACAAGTCGCTTGCCGAACTAAAGCAAAACGAGAGCAAAAGAAAGATAGTACACCTTGAACTGGGATTGGCCTACGAAGCCGAAGCCCTGCGTTCGATGAAGGGTGTGTTGGAAGTAATCGAACTTCCCCAAAACCAACTGAAAGTGTATTATTCGGAAGAAATGGATATACGCCCAGACCTTTTCAAATGGGCAAACGAAACGGGCAATTCACTACTGAGCCTAAAACTGGAAGAAGATAGTTTGGAAAGCATTTTTAGGCAGTTGACAGTGGAAAACATGTCGCATACAGAACACTAAACACGCACTTACAGATGTTAAGCATTTACAAAAAAGAACTCAGCAGTTTTATCTATTCGTTGATTGGATACATTGTAGTGTTGGTGTTTTTGGTCAGCAACAGCCTTTTTATTTGGGTTTTGCCAGATACCAATCTTTTCGATTATGGGTATGCTAGCCTCGATACTTTGTTTAGCCTTGCTCCTTTTTTGTACTTGTTTTTGGTACCCGCCATCACCATGAAATCGTTTGCAGAAGAAAAGAAAACTGGAACGATTGAACTTCTATTCACGAAACCTATTGTGGACATGGACATCATATTGGGTAAATATTTGGCTTGTACGATGTTGGTTGTTTTTTCGCTCTTCCCAACGCTTGTATATTATATATCGGTTTATACTTTAGGCAACCCTGTGGGCAATATCGATTCGGCAGGCTTTGTTGGTTCATTTTTAGGGCTCATGTTATTGGGTGCTGTGTTTGTAGCTATTGGTATTTTCTCCTCATCGCTTACCGACAACCAAATAGTGGCCTTTATCTTGGCCCTCATCTTATGCTACCTTATATACCAAGGTTTCGACTTACTTGCCGGAATAGCCGAAAAAGGAGCTGTAACTCTTTTCATAAGTCAATTGGGCATTCAATACCATTACCAGTCTTTCAGCAAAGGGTTGCTAGACTCACGCGACATATTATATTTCTTAAGTGTCATAATCCTTTTTCTGCAAGGCACCAAACTAAAACTAGAAAGTAGGAATTGGTAATATAACAATGGAGGGTTGAGAGTAATGAGCAAACACAACCCGCAACCCAACACTGAAAACTAAAAATGAAACGAAAGAGCATTAAAAATATACTAATCGTCTTGGGCATCTTAATTGTCCTACAGATAGTTTCTAGCTACTTTTTCTTTCGTATCGACCTCACACAAGACAAACGGCACACCATTGCGCCAGCCACCAAAGCCTTATTGAAAAACTTGAATCAGGCGGTGGTCATCAAAGTATATCTGGAAGGCGATTTGCCTGCTGCCTTCCGACGACTAAAAGCTTCGGTGCAGGAAACATTGGACGAATTTCAAGTATATGGAAAAGCCAAATTACAATACGAGTTTGTTGACCCCGATTTGATAACTGATAAAAAAGCCAAAAACAAGTTTATCGTTGAAATGGCAACCAAGGGAATACAGCCCACCAACATATTTGTAAAGGAAAAAGGACAAAAAATCGAAAAACTGATTTTCCCTGGTGCCACCATCAGTTACCAAGGCAAAGAAACGGCTGTTATGTTACTGAAAGGCAGCTCAGCTACCAAACCTGACGAAATCCTGAACCAATCTGCTGAAAATGTAGAATACGAGCTCATTTCTGCTATAAAAAAAATTTCAACTAGTAAGAAAAAACGAGTCGCCTTTCTAAGCGGACATGGCGAACCTGAAAGCATACGCTTTGCAGATTTGGCTACCTCATTGAAAGAATTTTACGAAGTCAAACGCCTAGACCTAACCAAAACCGACTGGATTCGAAACTATGATGCCATTGTGCTTGCCCAACCCACTCAGCAATTTTCAGACGAAGACGTAATGAAGATTGACCAATTTGTGATGCGAGGGGGAAGGGCTATCTTTCTCATTGACCCCATTCGTATAAAACTCGACAGTTTGGGCGACCAAGGTACGTTCATTTTCCCATATGAACTGAACTTGGACGATTTGCTTTTTAAATACGGAGTGCGCCTAAACAAAAACCTGATTCAAGACCTTTACTGCACACAAATACCCATGAATGTGGGCAAATTTGGCGATAAACCCCAAATTGAACTGGTACCATGGACTTTCTTTCCCATTTTGAACAACTATGGCAAACACCCGCTTACAAAATCTTTGGATGCCCTTCAAACCCGCTTCCTAAGCTCGCTAGATACAGTAAAGGCCGAGGGCATACGCAAAACACCCTTACTCTCCACATCTGCTTATACCAAACTAACTTCTGTGCTAGGCAAGGTAGATTTGAACCAAATGCGCAACGACCCCGACCCAAAACTTTACACTGGAGGAAACAAAACGGTGGCTTACTTACTTGAAGGAAAGTTCAAGTCTGCTTTCGCCACCCGTGCCATCGCAAAACCCAAATTTTTCATGGCACAAGGAATACCCTCTGCTATTGTCGTCATGTCTGATGGAGATGTGGCACTCAACGACCAAAACCCCAAAAACGGCGAGCCTATGCCCCTTGGCCTAGATCCTTACCAAGGCAGGACTTATTCCAACAAAGATTTTCTGCTGAACAGCTTGCACTACCTTTTGGACGAGGACGGGCTTGTGGGCGTGAAAAACAAAGAAATTACGCTACGCCCCTTGGACAAAACGAAAATCAAAGACCAAAGAGCCAAATTTCAGATGGTAAATGTGCTGATACCCCCCATTTTGATGCTACTATTATGGCTTGGGCTTGGTTATTACAGAAAAAGAAAATTCGGGAGTTTTTAGCCTTTTCCAATATTTCAAACTGTAATAGTATTCTTTTGATTGAGTTTCTAAATGCTATTGTGACAACAATTGCATGCAATCCCCTATCAATTCCCCAAATAGTCCTCTTTTTTAACGAGGACTTTCGAGAACAGCGTTTCCTACGCTTTTAAAATTTCATCATTCTGCAAGAGGGCATTCCATTTTGGTCGCTGTGCTTGCCGAAGCGCTACCTTACTAAAAGCCCTAAATCACTTCCAACAATACATTTCCATCAATGCCCAATTTTTCATGTATGGCTTTGAGAAATTGCACATCGGGTTGGCGTTTACCATTCAGTATTTGGGATATTTTGGAAGTCCCAATTCCTATCAATTTAGCCAAACTGCGTTGATTAAGTTCTCTTTCACGCAGTTTTTGATTTACAATATTTGTCAATTTGGGTGTCAAAGGCATAGTTTTCAACACATTGTCTTCATAATACTCTATGGAGGATGCCAATCTGCGAATTTGCTCCTTTTCCTCTTCGCTCAAATTTGCTTCGCCCTTGTTCATCAAGGTGTAAACTTGTTGAACAGATGACTTGTATTTTTCCAATGTCTCAATTTTCATGATTTTATTTTTTGTGTTGTACGTTTTTGGCACCTACAGTCTTGTTCAAGATATCATACTCTTTGTGGCTGCCGAACCATAATATAAATACGGTTCGGGTGCTAAATAGCATTAAAACAATTAGACGGTATTCATTCCCTTTTAGATTAAACACATACCTGTCATTTCCTACGGCATCTACACTGTTAAAATCTGACTTGACAGCAGCAAAACTATTCCAATTGGCCTTGCGAACAGTTTCGTACCAACGATTGATTGATTCAACAGCCAAAGGATGCTCTTTCACATACTCGGTAAGTGTTCTTTTGCTAATAATTACCATCCAATTACAAAGTTGCCGAAATATTTCGTTTTTAAAAATTAATTTCAGAAAATGAAACAACCATAATCGCCCTCGTCTGTAACGAGGACTTTCGAGAACAGCGTTTCCAACGCTTTTAAAATTTCATCATTCTGCCAGTGAAACTCACCAATTCTGGTCGCTGAGCTTGTAGAAGCGCGCCCTTCCATAAAAATCTGTAAGCGGAACAAATGCTAGCAAAAGAAGAAAGCCTTACGATTTTCATCATAAGGCTTTGATTTTTAGAGCGGTATGGACGGGACTCGAACCCGCGACCCCCTGCGTGACAGGCAGGTATTCTAACCAACTGAACTACCACACCAGCTTCCCCGTTTTGGAAACGGAGTGCAAAAGTAAGTGCTGCGGTTCAACTTTCCAACTATACTCATAATAATTTGAACAAAAAGTCGGCAGCATGATATCGTTCACAATTCGTGTTAATTTTGCACACATTTTGCGTAAAAAATTCGCAAAAAACCTATCTAGACTATATGAACACGTACTTAGATTTTGAAAAACCCATAGCCGAGTTAGAAACCAAATTGGCCGACATGAAACAACTGGCGGAAGAAAACAACGTAGATGTGGAAAGTGCCGCCAAAACCTTGGAAGATAAAATCAAAAAATTGAAAAAAGATACCTATCAGCACCTTACGCGTTGGCAAAGGGTGCAACTGTCGCGCCACCCCGACAGACCTTACACGCTCGACTATATCTATGCCATCGCCGATAAGTTTATCGAACTCTATGGCGACCGTAGCGTGAAAGACGACAAAGCTTTAGTGGGCGGTTTTGGCGAAATAAAAAACCAAACCTTCATGTTTATAGGCCACCAGAAAGGCCGCAATACCAAACAACGCCAAACACGCAATTTTGGTATGCCCAATCCGGAAGGCTACCGTAAAGCGCTGCGCCTTATGAAGATGGCCGAAAAATTCAATAAACCAATCGTCACTTTTATCGATACACCCGGCGCCTTTCCGGGTATGGAGGCGGAAGAGCGCGGACAAGGGGAAGCCATCGCACGCAATTTAAAAGAAATGTTTATGCTTAAAGTGCCTGTCATTTGCATTATAATAGGTGAAGGCGCATCGGGCGGTGCTTTGGGCATTGCCATCGGCGACAAAGTGCTAATGTTGGAAAACACTTGGTATTCGGTGATTTCTCCCGAATCTTGCTCTTCTATTTTGTGGAGAAGCTGGGATTACAAAGAACAAGCTGCCGAAGCGCTAAAACTCACAGCCAGCGATATGTTGAAAGCGGGCTTGATAGACGGCATAGTGAAAGAACCGCTTGGGGGCGCCCACACCGACCCTGTATGTATGGCCAAAACCATCAAACAAACTATTTTGGACACACTTGCCGAACTGAACCAAATGGACACCCAGGCTCGTATAGAACTGCGTATCGACAAATTTTCGAAAATGGGAGTTTACAAAGAACTACCTGCCAAATCCTGATGCAGCTGCATGTCGTTGACAATGGCTATTTCAAATTGGACGGTGGCGCCATGTTTGGCGTGGTACCCAAAAGCATTTGGCAAAAACTAAATGCCGCCGACGAAAACAATATGTGCACTTGGGCAACGCGCAGCCTTTTGATCGAACACGACAACTCGCTCATTTTAATCGACACGGGCATCGGTCACAAACAAGATGCTAATTTTTTTCGCCATTATTATTTGCAAGACTATCTAAGTATTTCAAAAGCCATTGAAAGCAAGGGCTTTTCATCCTCCGATATACGTGATGTTTTTCTCACACACTTGCATTTCGACCACGTGGGCGGTGCCGTTTCGAAAATTGGAGAAAAACTAAGCCCTACTTTTTCCAATGCGCATTATTGGACACATTCTGCACACTGGCAATGGGCAATAGAGCCCAATGCACGAGAGAAAGCCAGTTTTTTGAAAGAAAACATTTTGCCCTTGGAAGAAAGTGGTCAACTAACATTTGCCGACAAAGAAAAAGCACCTATCGACTTTTTGTGTATGAACGGCCATACCGAAAAAATGATGCTACCCAAGATTGACTATAAAGGCACCACAATAGTGTTTGTAAGCGACCTGATACCCTCGGTTGGGCATATACCGCTCCCCTACCTGATGGCCTACGATGTGCGTCCCCTAGTAACGATGCAGGAGAAAAAAGAATTTCTACATAGCGCCGCAAAAGAAAAATGGATTTTAATGTTTCAGCACGACCCAAAAAACGAATGCTGCACCGTAAAATTTTCTGAAAAAGGGGTGGTAGTTGAGTCTGTTTTCCCTCTAAGCGATTTAGATTGAAGTAAAACAGACAGAATATCAGGTTGTTTTTAATTTGAAGCTGCAATTATAACCACTCTAAATGTTTTAGTTCCTGGGTTTGAATTGGTTGAATAATCAGTGTTATAATTGAGTATACTAACATAACCCACACCAAAAGTGTATTGCATGATGTTTTTACCACTAATATCAGGCAACAATAACCACTCTGTCCCATATTTAATAAAAACCAATACAGTCCCTTTGTCTACAATCGATTGTGTGATACCTGGTACATTAAATTTAGTCGAGTAGAAGATACCACTTCCAGTCCAATCAGACGAGAAAGTAGTGATAGTGTTCGTTCCAATCACATTGGCATTTCCATTCGTGCCATTGATACCATTCGTACCGTCTTTACCATCTATGCCATTTGTTCCAGCAGGACCTGTAGGACCAGGCGCCCCATCCTTGCCTTTACATGAATACAAAGTCATTGACAAGGCAATAAAGCACGTAGTTAAAATTGAAAATAAAGCAGTTGTCCTCATTTTTTAAGTTTTTGTGGTACAAAATTAATTTAAAACAGAGAAAGACACAAATTTGTGTCATATTATTTTGGCAGATATTTTTTGCTTAGTGGTATGGAATACCTTAAGCACACTAACTTGTTAAAGCGTCTTGGAGAACGAATTCGCTTAATAAGAGTTAGGAAACTAATTAGTCAGGAAGAACTCTCATTCAAAACCGAAATAAGTAGAAATCAAATTGGGAGAGTGGAACGAGGTGAAATTAACACTGGAATTAGCACTTTGTATGAAATAGCGAAGGGCTTAGATGTAGAACTAGAAGAACTTTTCAAGAATTAGCATTTTTTAATTTAATATAACAAAAAAAGGTTCTGCCAGAAGCAGAACCTTTTTGCTATTATAAGGTGTATGAACTCTCGGTATATTTCAAAATTGAATACCTGTTCACCCCTAAAAGTAACCTTGGCCTGAGCCCTACATCTTTTCGTTCAGTTTTTCTAAAAAGGCACGTTCTTTTTTATTTATGCCATATTCAGAATCGGCGATACGCGATGAAATGTTTTTTATCGTTTCGCGCAACTGAGGTGTGATAGAAGACGTGTGTAAATCCACGAAATCGATAAAGGAGTTGAAGGCCGATTGCGCATCGCCAAAATTTTCTTCCAAATACTCAAACTCCATTTCGGTATAGTAGGCCACATCGGTGCCAAACTGGTCGGTGTGGGTTTCGTGTGGCACCAATTCGTTTTTTACAATTTCTTTCATTGCACTAAATTCCTTTTTGCCCACTTTCCCATCGGCTTTGGCTATGGCATAAAGCAACTTGCCTAGTTCTGCATAAAAATCCTTGTATTCCATTTTTAAACTATTTTAAAAGAACCTCTAAATTAACTCCAACTAAAAAAGATGTAGTATTCCTTTCTACGCAATCTGCCTAAATTTTGTTCAAACTCATTTCCGAACTAAAGCTACACATTGCCTTTCGCCTGCATTGATTAGTTTTGGGGAAATTTGAAAAATTGAAACTGCACCCAAATGTAGTATCGGGCTCTTTGGAGTGCCTGAAAGCCATATTTCAAGAAAACAAATACACCGACGATGTGCTGGAAAAATCGTTCAAGAAACACAAGCAATGGGGTGCGCGCGACCGCAAATTCATTGCCGAAAGTGTGTACGAATGCGTACGTTGGCGTAGGTATTTTGCCGAATTGGCCATTTGCGACGAAATAGATGCCTTATTTTTTGAAAAGCTATTTTTTGTGTACCTGGTTTGCAATGGCATAAACATTCCCAATTGGTATGCCGAAACACAACTGATTGCCGAAGAAATTGCTTCTAAACTCAAGGCCTCATCTTACCCCAGAAAGATTCGCGAATCGGTTCCAGACTGGCTCGACGAACTTGCTTTGCTGGAGTTGGGAGAAGAAAGATGGAGCAAAGAACTAAATGCCCTGAACAACCCCGCTCCTGTCGTGTTGCGAGCAAATCCATTGAAAACCACTGTGGCTACTCTGAAATCAAAATTGGAAGAGGCACAAATTGAAACTTCTTATATCAACAAAATTCCCGATGCCTTGTCACTTGGTAAAAGAGTGAACTTGCGCAACCACGAATACTACAAACAAGGTTTTTTTGAAATACAAGATGCTGGTTCGCAAGCTATCGCACCTTTTTTACAGGCTGAACCGGGTATGTATGTGATAGATGCTTGTGCAGGTGGCGGTGGAAAAACCTTGCATTTGGCGGCGCTTATGCAAAACAAAGGACACATTGTAGCCCTGGATGTAGAAGAGAAAAAGCTAACAAACCTTGAAACACGAGCCCAAAGAGCTGGCGCGCAAATAGTGGAAACTTGCCGCATTTCCGATGTAGCCATTGCCCGTTTGCAAAATAAAGCCAACCGACTTTTACTCGATGTTCCTTGTTCGG
>JBIKRJ010000090.1:0-9230 GCA_044349205.1 Cytophagales bacterium
TCTCTTTTTTCGAACAACATGTCCAATTGTTGTCCTTCACAAACTTCCTTAGCCGTTTTAGAAAATAGTTCGAAGGCTTTCATTTTCAAACTTCCATCTACTTGCATCATTAGTTTATAGGCTTCTACCAGCGCCACATCGCCTGAAAGAATGGCGGTTGGAACGTCCCATTTCGTATGTACGGTAGGTTTCCCCCTTCTTACAGGAGCTTGATCCATGATGTCGTCGTGTATGAGGCTGAAATTGTGGAATACTTCAATAGCAAGTGCTGGTTTAAGTGCTTTTTCGAAGTTTTCATCATACAATTTACAGGCCATCAAGGTCAGAAGTGGACGAAGTCGTTTCCCGCCCAAACTGAAAATGTAATACAAAGGCTCATAAAGCTCTGCGGGTTGGTTGCCGAAGTCCAAAAGTAAAATTTCGCCATTGATGCGCTGAAGGGCTTTTTCCAATGAGAAGAGCATGTTTTTCTTTTTTAGAAACAAGAAAGCCACAGTTGTTTGCTGTGGCTTTCGCTTTGTATATACTTGATTCGGTTAATCTTCAAAATCGTTCTCGTTGCTACTGATAGCCTTGTTTGGGATAATGAAAGGGCACAAAATGGATAGTACAAACAATACCAGAATGATAGAAAGCATTAGCATGGTAACAAATTTTATGAATGTGGATGTAAAAATAGGGCAAAAACAGAAAGCAAAAAATAATTTTTAAAAGAGAAGAGCTGAAAAGCTATTTTAATTTTCGATAAATTATGTTGTCTTTTGTCTTGTAGGTTTCCTAATCGTGATTTCTATCTTTTTGACATTCTATTATTCCAAAACAATTTGTTTAATTTGCATAGCCTATTCAAAAACTGAAACGAGCGCTTACTGGTAATTGAAATGCCACTCGCTTACTACCAATTCCTTCAATGCATTATTACAATACCTCTGAATCCGACATTATCTTGAAAGAGTATGGTCGGGTAGTTCAAAACATGGTCAACCATTTGAAGACCATTGAAGACCGTGAAAAGCGCAATCAAAATGCCAAATTCGTGGTCGATTTGATGAAGCAATTGCATCCACAAATGAAGGATCCCAATGTAGATTACAGCCAAAAGCTATGGGATGACCTGATTTGTATGGCCAATTTCGATATCGACATCGATTCCCCTTTTCCAAAGCCAGAGCGCACTACCTTCAATGCCAAACCACGCAAGGTGGAGTACAGTCAAAAGGAGATGAAATACAAGCATTACGGTAGAAACGTGGAACGCTTGATTGAAGAAGCGAAAAAATTGACCAACCCTGAAGAGCGAGAAAATGCCATCATATATTTGTGTCGCTTGATGAAAGCTCTTTATGGTGCTTGGAACAAAGAATTGATAGAGGAAGAAGTGATTTTAGGGCATCTTAAAAGAATGTCGAATAACGAGTTGGAAATAGATGCCGAAAAAGTAAAAAGCGAGCTTCAAACGGGCATTAGACTTCGTAAACAAAGTGGACACATGAAAGAAGCTTCACGAGATATGGGCTTTGGTGGTGGGCGAGATAATCGCAATCGTAACCGCAATCGCAACAACCGTAATCGCAACAACCGCAATAACAAATAGCATGGGTGTTTTTGAAATTAGGGGTGGCAAAAAGCTAAAAGGCGAAATCATTCCCCAAGGTGCTAAAAACGAAGCCCTGCAAATTTTGTGTGCCGTTTTACTCACTCCCGAGCCTGTTACCATCAAAAATATTCCCCAAATACGCGATGTCATAAAACTCATCGAGTTACTGAACAAATTTGGGGTGGAAGTCACCAAAATAAACGAGTCGGAATACCGCTTTTGCGCCAACAATGTAAATCTCGACTACATGACATCAGACGACTTCAAGTCGCAAGCTGCTGCATTACGAGGTTCTGTGATGATTTTAGGGCCACTTTTGGCACGATTTGGAACTGCCAGAGTACCCAAACCAGGAGGTGATAAAATTGGCCGTCGCCGTTTGGATACCCATTTTATTGGTTTTGAAAAACTCGGTGCCAAGTTCAATTTCGATTCGGAAGACAATTTTTACACCATCGATGCTAGCAATTTACAAGGTACATACATGTTGCTGGACGAAGCTTCGGTAACCGGTACTGCCAATATTTTGATGGCGGCAGTCTTGGCCAAAGGGACCACCACCATTTACAATGCAGCATGTGAACCTTATTTGCAACAGCTGTGTGCTATGCTAAACCGCATGGGCGCCAAAATTTCAGGTATTGGTTCCAACTTGCTTACCATTGAAGGAGTCGATTCGCTGGTTGGTACCGAACATACCCTATTGCCCGACATGATTGAAATAGGCTCTTTTATTGGATTAGCTGCCATGACTGGCTCCGAAATTACCATTAAAAATGCCAGGGTAGATATGTTGGGACTTATTCCCAATACATTTCAACGCTTGGGTATTAAACTCGAAATAAGGGGTGATGATATCTTTATCCCATCTCAGGAAAACTACGAAATCGACACCTTTATCGACGGTTCAATTCTTACCATTGCCGATGCCCCTTGGCCTGGATTCACGCCCGACTTGCTAAGTATTGTGCTTGTGGTGGCTACACAAGCTAAAGGTACCGTGCTTATACATCAAAAAATGTTCGAGAGTCGCTTGTTTTTTGTAGACAAACTCATCGAAATGGGTGCACAAATTATTCTTTGCGATCCTCATAGGGCCACTATTATTGGATTGAACAAACAAATAGCATTGCGTGGCATTTCGATGTCGTCTCCCGATATACGTGCAGGTGTTTCCTTGCTTATTGCGGCACTTTCGGCCAAAGGTACAAGCCACATTAGCAATATCGACCAAATTGATAGGGGCTATCAGTATATCGACAAGCGCTTAGTTGCTCTTGGAGCCGACATAAGAAGAATAAGCTAGTTTTAAAAGCTTAAGTAAGGCATCAATTTATCTATTTTTTCTGGTGCAATTGCCTTGCTTTTCAAGAGGTCTTCTTTTGAAGAAAATTTGCCATGATGCTGACGGTAATTGACTAAAATTTTGGCTGCTTTTTTCCCTAAATATGGATGCTGACTTAGCGAATCGGCTGGTAAAGTATTTATGGCCAATATTTTCAAACCTTCCGAATTGGGTAGAATACACTTAGAAAGGACTTGCTTTACTACGGCAGTATCCAATCCAAAAACTTCATACAGCTGATTACTGTTTGCAAATCCGCCTAATTTGGTGCGGTATTTAACGATACGTGCTGCCAAAGTAGTGCCTATTCCATTTACTTTTTTTAGGTCGGTAGTGTCGGCCAAATTGAGATGAATAGGTCTTTCAGGTTTTTTGATTGAGGAAATTGAAGTATTTGAGAAAGTCTTTTTTTGCTCATTTTCTAATTTTTGCAATTGGATATAGGGCATCAATCGTTGGTAGTCGGAAGGTCTAAGTCCGTATATTTTAGCCAAATCTTCTTTTTTCTTAAACCTCCCTCCTTTTTCGCGGTAGTGCACTATGCGTTGGGCAATAAAATAGGGTAGTCCCAATTTGACAAAATCTTTTTGGCTTGCGTTGTTTGGGTCAAAGACAAAAAGTGTAGCCTTGGACTTTTTTTCACCAACTTCCAATTCCATGGCCTGCAAAGCACTGTCGGCTTTCAGTTCCTTTATTTCTGTATGTATGTTAGGTTGAGTTGGAATAATAAGGTCGAAAAAAGTATGAAGGGCGAGTAAAAAGGCCAGCACCAACAGCATGGCCAAAAAGCCTTTTGATTCTTTGGAGGTAAAGCCAAAGTAGTGGCGTAGCCAAGCCTTAATGCGTTGCATGTTATTGGGTGGTTTTTGATTGAATAGAAGATTTGAGGAAATTTATTCCTAAAAACTAAATTTTCAACTTCAAACTCTCTACTTGTTCGGCCAGTATTTTTATTCCCTCTTCAAAGCTATGTGGCGTATAGCCAAGTTCATTCGTGGCTTTGTCTATAATGAAGCCCGTTTTTGGAGGGCGCTTGGCCGGTTGTGTAAATCGGGTAGAATCCGATTCTACGATGTAGTTTTTGTCCAAACCAAAATAGTCTGCAGTGCGTATGGCCATTTGGTAGGGGCTCATAAAGTCTTTTCCAGAAATGTTAAAAATGCCTTGGGCTTCTTTTTTAATGATTTGGAAACAGCCTTGCGCCAAGTCTTCTGCCAACGTAGGTGTTCGCCATTGGTCGTTTACTACCTGAATTGTCTTTTTGTCTTCCAAGCTTTTCTTCACCCAAAGTACAATGTTGGTACGGCTCATGTCTTCCACAATCCCATACACGAGCACCGTGCGGGCTATCGCCCAAGGAATTTTCGCTTTCATGACCGTGCGTTCGGCTGCCAGCTTGCTAGTACCGTAGTAGCTGATGGGTTTTGCCACTGCCTGTTCGTCGTAGGGGCCATTTTCTCCGTCGAAGATGAAGTCGGTAGAGAGATGCAGCAAGAAGCAGTCTATTTTTTGGCAGGCTTCCACCAAATATTCAACCGAACGCACATTTAGTTGCCAACAGTCGTCGTGCTGGGTTTCACATTGGTCCACGTTGGTCATGGCAGCCGTATTGATAACAAAGTCGGGTTGAAAAAGTTTCATCACTTTTTTCACGTCTTCGCGATCGGTAATATCTAGTGGGTGATAGGTGTAGCCTTTTTTATTGCTTAGCCTGTTTTCGCCTCTTGAAGTGGCTATCAGTTCGTAGCGGGAGTCTTGGGAAATGAGTTCGACCAGTTTCTGTCCAAGTAAGCCGTTTGAGCCCGTCAGAAGAATTTTTTTTGACATTCTTTAGCGTATTGGGTAACTCTTGATGTATAATTAGAAAATCAAATTGAACCACAAACTTTGTAACGTGGAACTAGAATTTGAAGCCGTAAAGTTTGGTGATTTTTTTCTTTTTCAAAAGCTCGATTTTTACGGTCGTTTTTATGTCGTTTATGGGGCGGTCTCTTCCGTCTTTTGCCTGTTCGGCTATTTTTTCAACTACCTCTATGCCTTTAATTACCTGCCCGAAAACGGTATATTGATTGTCTAAAAAATGGGCACCCTCGTTGTTTTCAACCAAGTAAAACTGGCTTCCGCTCGATTCCTTTTTGGGATTTACCGCATCGCCCATGCGCGCCGCTGCCAATGCCCCTTTTACATGGCTGTATTTGGGGTTGAATTCCGCTGGAATCGTGTAGCCGGGGCCGCCTTGACCATCGTTGTAGGGGTCTGCATCTTTGGAATTGGGGTCGCCACCTTGTATCATAAAACCGTCGATGATACGATGAAAAGTAGTACCATTGTAGAACCCACTTTGCGACAGTTTTACAAAATTGGCTTTATGCAGGGGCGTTTCATCATACAGCAGCAGCGTAATGTTGCCAAGCGATGTGCCAATCGTGACAAGGTACTCTTTTTTAGACGGCATAGGCTTCGAGTCTTGGGCTTGGGTTGCCAAGCTAAAACCCAACGCAATAAATAGAGAGAAATATTTCATATCGTGAACTACCAAAGCCCGAAATTAGCAAGAAAAGTGCAGAGGAAAAGTATTGAGGGTTTATCTTTTAGTCATATTCACACCATCAGAAAACTAAAACCAATTTCTACCTGCGCCTTTTCCAATACCGATAAACATAATAGCCCAACAGAATGCCAGTACCCAAGAGGAAAAATACCAAAGCTGGTGCTTTGCTGGGTATTTCGTTTGAAACTCGTTCTTCGTCCAGTCCCCAAAACTCGCTGAGCATCCACAAGGAATTGGCCGAAATCCAGCACGTAACGGCGATGTTGTGTATGAGGTGGGAGGTATGTTGCCGTTGGAAATAGATGATGAACAAGGCAACGCCAAAGGTTGGAAAAATCATAAGCGTACCTAAAGTTTTCCATCCCATACACCATGCCATGTCTTTCAGAAGCCAAAGCAAAATGTGGGCATTTTCAAACTTCTTCACCATCGGGTTTTGGTAGCTATCTTTTTTTGTTTTTTCCCCTTTCTTTTTGCTCGATATAGCCTAATATTTTCACTATGAGCATAAGCGCCAGTGTAGAGGCGGCAAAAACAAACACTAAGACTTCAGGAGAATAGGGGCGAGTTGGCATAGGTATTAGCGTATGGTAGGGGCTCGTTCGAATGGAATATTGGGGTCGAACATAAAGCGATAGGTGATGTGTATTTTACAAATACTGCCTCCCACCGATTCGGCAACGTGCATCATTTTTGGGTTGAAATCGCCAATCCAATTCATTTCAAAATCGGTATATCGGGCTATGTTGTTTAATTCTTTTGCGGCCGTTTGTATGATCGCTCCCTCTAGTCCGCGGCTTTGAAATTGCGGCACTATACCAAAAGCGACTCCATACATTTTCTTGCAAGTACCGCGCCACTTATGATAGAGGAAAACAAGTTTTTGCCACCATCCAAATTTTCCGTTGCAATGTTTGAAAAGCTGGTTCAGTTCGGGAATCATAATGAAAAAACCAATGGGTTGGCTGTCGTGGTAGGCAAACCACACAATTTTTTCATCTAATACAGGTTTTAGCTGCAGCATAATGTTCAAGGCCTGCGCACTACTCATACCCCTTACGCCGGCATGTTTGTTCCATGCAGCATTATACACTATTTGAAAGTCGTGGGCATATTTTTCAAGGTGTTTTTTCTTGATATGTTCGAAACGGTAGCGAGGGTCGCGGGCAATTCGTTCAGTTTTGTCGAAATAAATTTGTGGTAGAGGAATATCGACTAGGCGGTGGTAAGTGAATTGGCGGAAATATTCTCGAAAGCCATAATTTTCAAAGAACTGGCGGTAATAGGGTAGCGTATAGGGCATGCAGTAGTTGGGTTCTTGGTCAAATCCTTGTACGAGCAAGCCCCACCATTTGTCACGCTCCCCAAAATTGATGGGGCCTTCCATGGCCTGCATGCCACGCGCTTCCAACCACTGGCGAGTGGTATCGAAGAGTAGAAATGCAGCTTCTTGGCGATTGACACATTCAAAAAAACCCATGCCACCACACACCACATTGGTCGATTTGGCTGTTTTGTTGTTGATAAAGGCGGCCACACGACCTATCGTTTGGCCAATTTCATCTTGCAATATCCAGCGGGTACATTGTCCGTGCCTGAAAAATTTGTTTGCTTTCTTGTCAAAAACGGCCTCAATATCTTTGTCCAAAGGCCTTATCCAGTTTTGTTCGTTTTTATAAAGGTGCACAGGCAGCTCCAAAAAGGTGCGAACATCGGCAGGGGTGGAAACTTCTTTTATTTGCATAGGATTAAAATATCAACAAAAATAAAAAAGTCCCAACTTCGAGAAGGGACTTTAGTGTTGAAAAACAACAAGGGTACTTATTTCTGAATGCCAGCTTCTATTTGTTCTCTGAACTTGGGCGCAGCTTCTTTGCTAACTTCACCCACTGCAGGGTCGGCTTTTGAAGGTTCGGCTACTGTCAAAGGTTCGCCACCCACGTTTCCATATACTTCAGAGTTACCTTCGTTGGGATCGGGAAATTTAATTTTGTTGTATTTGCTGCCGCAAGCAGAGAAAAGTGCGACAAATAACAAGGTGCAAGAAATGGATTTAAATGCCGATTTGCTCATTTTGTTCAGATTTTCCCCAAAAATACACATTTCTTTTTTTTGGGCAATACGAAAAGACAGATGTTGAAAAGGCTAAAACTGCTATCGTGCAGCCTTAAAAGAAAAAAACGTAATTTGCATTTTATTACCAGTCTTTAGCAATTCCCTTTTTTCATGAATAGATTAAAAATTCTTCTTATTATACTAGCTTCCTCAACCGTAGGACTTTTCAGCGGTTTTGTGCTTTTTTCTGATGATAAAAATGCGGTAGCGCTGAACAATGGATTGAACAAAATGCGTGAGATTCTTACCTATGTGGACAGAGATTATGTAGATACGGTGAACATCGAAAAACTGATGGATTATTCGATACAAAAAATGCTGGCCAAGCTAGACCCGCACACAGTATATATTACCAAGACTGAAACCGAACAAACCAAGTTGCAATTGGAAAGTAATTTTGACGGAATAGGGGTAGAATTTAACATCATTCGCGATACCATAGTAGTAGTAGCGCCCATTTCGGGTGGGCCGTCGGAGCAGTTGGGAATCCAGTCGGGCGATAAAATTGTGAACATAGACGGTGAAAATGTGGCTGGAGTCCATATGACCAATATGGGTGTTTTCAAGCGTTTGAGAGGACCTAAAGGCACCAAGGTGAAAGTGCAAATCATGCGTGGAAAATCGTCTAAGCTATTAGATTATACCATCACACGCGACAAAATACCCAGCATTTCGGTCGATGTGGGGTATATGTTGGATGACTCTACGGGCTATTTGAAGGTGAGCCGTTTTACTGCCACTACCGACCAAGAATTGCACGAAAATCTCGATAGATTAAAAAAGAGTGGCATGCGTCGCCTTTTGTTGGACTTGCGCGACAATTCGGGAGGATATCTAAATGTGGCGGTCAAAATTGCCGATGAATTTTTGACTGCCAATAAAAACATCGTGTATACCAAATCGAAAAATCACCGATACGACCAGCAATTCAACACCTCTTATCTGAACGATGGTCTTTTTGAAAAGGGAGCCCTAATTGTACTGATTAATGAAGGCAGTGCTTCGGCATCTGAAATTGTGTCGGGAGCTTTGCAAGACAACGACCGCGCGCTTATTGTGGGTAGAAGATCGTTTGGGAAAGGTTTGGTGCAAATGCCAATACCCTTGTCCGACGGTTCGGAGCTTAGGCTTACCATTTCGCGTTATTATATTCCAAGTGGACGAAGTATTCAAAAACCTTATTCGGCTGAAGACGATGGTGAAAGTTATCAGAAAGACCTTTACAATAGGTTCAAAAGCGGCGAGTTTTTCAGTGCCGACAGTGTCAAATTCAGTGATTCGCTCAAATTCAAAACTTCGAGTGGGCGCACTGTGTACGGCGGTGGTGGCATCATGCCCGACTATTTTATAGCCCGCGATACAATGCCCTACACCAATTTTTTGGTTGAGATGTACAATAAAGATGTACTAAGGGAGTATGCACTGAAATACTACATCGAAAACAAGAAAAAGTTGGAAAAGCAAACGTTGTCTTATTTTAATAAAAACTTCTTTATAAGTGATGGTCAATGGAAAGAGATAATGGACATGGCAAAAGGAGAAGGGGTGAAGATGAAAGAAGGGGAAGTGAAACGCTCGGAACTGTTTGTAAAAAACCAAATTAAAGCCTTGATTGCGCGTGC
>JBIKRJ010000091.1:0-9214 GCA_044349205.1 Cytophagales bacterium
ACAAAAACTCACCAACGGATTAAATATATCGCTGAACTACGAGGGCAGAAAAGCCCAAAATCAAGCTAAGGTGCATATTGGCCGAGTGCAAGTGAGCGCTGTATTTTAGCGTATAAACAATAAAAGCGTTGACCGGCTAGGACAACGCTTTACGTATGTGGTAAATTGAAAATCTTACTTTACTCGCACAGACGCAGACACACTTTCCATGTCAGAATTATTCTGCATGTAGGTAGGGCAGGTGCGATGCGCAATGCAAGAAGACATTGCCAATAACAAAGTGATAAAAGCGGTTATCAAAGCTATGTTTTTCATGGTTTTGTTTTTACTATCACAAATATATAATTTTATCTCTAAAGAATGCAAGTTCAGTTGGGCATTTCTGAATGTAATTCACAAAATATCTTCATAGCTTAAAATCGAAAAGAAATGGTACAAGAGGTAATAGGGTGGCTTGGGGCAGCGTGTGTGCTGTGGGCATATTATCTTATTTCTTCAGGAAAGATTACTGGCGAGTCACTGTTTTTCCAATGGATAAATTTTATTGGGGCAATTATGCTTATTGTTCATACGCTATATGTTGAAGCGTATCCCTCGGCTTTTGTTAACATTGTATGGCTTTTAATATCCATTATGGGGCTATGGAAGTTGTACAGAAAAAAGTAAGTTACCTTGTATTGTAGCTGTTGCAAACAGCACTCTAAACCGCCCTCGTTACCGCTACGCTCAAACGAGGGTACCGGACGCTGAGTGTATCGAAGCGTCAAGGAACTATCTATTTGGTTTTCGTCAAAATGGATGCATTCGATTGAAGCGAAGTAATACATGAAAAAGTTTAAAGTGTATATCGTAAATTGTTATGGTTTGGTCTACAGGGCAGGTGCGTGAGTTGATTTGTTGGTGAAAAACACTTCGACAGGGACACTTCGACAGGCTCAGTGACCCTTCAGTACCGCCCCCTGAGCTTGTCGAAGGGTAAATTGTCAAAATTCAAATAATCAATCCCTGAGGCAACGGACAGACAAACCGTCTTCCTTGTAGCCGTAGGTCCTGTTCACGGAGCCGTAGTCGTACCTCAGGTTGCGGAGCCAGGCGTAGTAAGTGTCGTACTCGGAAGAACTCCACCAGAAGCCGAAGTTGCCAATGTTGAGGAATGTACCATTGCTGATGCGGTTGCCGCCCGGAAGCCCCGAGAAGCCGCTGCTGTTGGTCGCCTCCGTGTTGGGCGAAAGCCACTGTGTGGTGCCAGTCGTCTTCATCTTGCCGCCTGCCACGTTTTCACCACCCAAAAAAGTAGACAATGTCGTCCATTCCGCATCGGTGGGCACGTGCCAGCCAGTGGGGCACAGGTTCTTGCCGCCATTGGTGGTGGGGCTCACTGCATACCAATTGTACAAAGCTCCGTATTTGTTGGCCGTGTAGGTCGCCTGGTCGTTGTTGTACCAAAACATGGCGGGTGTACTTGGCCCGCTTGTATTCGTTACCAAGAGTATCGTAGTGCCGTCGCTGTACTTGGTGGTGCGCAGGTTCTCTGCCATCCATACCTGCGTGCCTATTGTCACGGTGGGGTAGGTGTAGCCGTCTATGTCGGTAACTGTGACAGCATCAGATGCGGTGGTGGGGTTGGGGCTGGTGCCCCAAACCACGCCCCTTGCCGTGACGGGGTCTCCGCCGTCGGCCGAGATGTTTCCGCCCGCCGTGGCGCCAATTGTCGTAATGTTCGAGATGTTGATACTTGAAAGAGTAATGAGGGCAGATTGACAATCAGCAAGTTTGTTACTTGGGCTAACTGCTCCTTCCCACACACATTTGCGTGTGCTCGATTCGGCGAAATAGGTATAATTGCGCCCGTTTGCCAACACAATACTTTGCGAGGCAGCCGAGTTTAGCACAAGGGCCGGGTTTTTGGTGTCGTTTTTGTTTTGGCCAATGTATATTTTGATGATTTCACCTGGTTTGTAGTCGTTGGGTGGAATGAAAGTGTAAACAAGACTGGTACAGTTGCCCAAATTGTGACTTACCACTTTGCCTCCTTCTGCTTCAATACTACCCGTCCACACACAATCGTTGGAACGTGCTTGATAGCCAACCGTTCCTTTCCTGAATTTTTTGTAGCCAGTTACGGGCAATACTTCTGGTGCACCGTTGTTGAATACAATATTGGGAAAAGTACCAGATGGCGTGGTGATTTTGACAAGTGAAGTAACCGGCTGAATGTACACAGTGGCTTTTATTTCACTACCATTCTGAAAGCCATCTAACGTGTAATAAGCTTCCGAATTGTCTTTGTCTATTCTTTCGATGGTAGCGCTTACGCCGTCAATGAAAAAAGTGGTGTTGTTGTGTACCAGCAACCAATAGGGTGAGTTGGAAGGTAGATTTTGTATGTCCACGTGCCCGTTTATCACCTTTTTGGTAAGGTAACTTCCAGCCGAATTGTAGATTTGGCTTATACTATTTTTGTAGGCGGCCTCGAAAGCCTTTAAATCGTTGTATAAATATAAGTTTGCCTCGCTTACCAAATTTTTATTCTCGTCTTTTACATCCAAGCTCAAGGTAATCACGGGGGGTATTTCTTGTATTCTCGACTTGCAGGTAGGCCCTAAAACGGCTACAGCAATTAGCAGTGAAAGGTAGCGTGCAATATGTTTTAGCTTGTGCTTCAAGTTGTTATTTGTAAATCACAATTTTTTGAATCAAGTGCTTTTGGTCTTCTACAATTCTAATAAAATATACGCCTGCGCTCAAGTCTTCGATATTGACCTTTGCCGTTTTCGACCATGTGCCACCTTCGTTAAAAGAAATTTCTTTCATAAATGTACCTGTATTGGAATACAAACCGGCATTTGAGGTATTTTCAGTCGAAGGGCGATAGTGTATATAAAAATGGTTGTTGGCTGGATTGGGATATACTTTCAAGCTCGATTCAATGTTGGCAGTTTCTTCGGGAATGTAAATAGAATTGCCTTCAATACGCACATCGCTGGCGCGCTGAATGGGCAAATTGTAGCCCGAAACGGTGTATACACTCGAAAGTCGGCAACCGCCTGCATACGTGGCCATTACCATATAGTCACCGTCGTATCGCACTTTAAGTTCATTGCTGTTGCCACCCGCTACAAGTAAATATTTTTTCACCGATTCTACATACACATACCATTGCAAGGAAGGAGTCAAAAAGCCATTGCCCGTAAAGGGGGTGGCATTCAAACTAGAGGCAGGACTTCCAGTGGCTGTAATTTCTGGCGGATTGATTACCTCATTGGCCGCTTTGGCCACCGCAATGGGTTCTGAACACTTTTGGCAGTCGGTATATTCTAAGCAAACGGCATAATAACCGGGGAAAAACGGTTGGTAGCTAGTTTGAGTAAGGCTATTGGCACCAGCTATTTTGAAAAAATTGCTCGAAATGTTCGCGCTGCTACCGCCAGATTCGGAGTAGTACCACTGAACAGAAATGGGTGTTTGGGCAACAGCAGGAAAAGTGGTGCTGTATTGCAAGGTTTTCAGGAAAGCATTGGTTAAGCCGCACAATACCTCTGCGTTGGAAGTGAGCGTAATGTTGGGGCAATTGTCCACTTTTGGAACGACAGGGTAGGCTTGCAAGCCCTGTCCTATATTGAAAATACTGTTGTTGCTTTGTTGGTTGAATACGATAGCTTCGCCAATAGACCAAGAAATGGTGCCAAAGCCCGCAATGCTGGAAACCGACGCGGCGGTGCCCAAATAATCGTGGGTTGATTTTTGGGCATACAGCAAGTGGCTAGTCCAAAACAAAACTAAAAATGATATGTATTTGCGTAAAGGCAAGATATTTAATGGGTTAATTCAAGAAAAAGGCCTAAAGTAAACACCAAAGACAAGTATTTTCTTTTTCAAAACTACATAATCTATTTTAGAAATGCAGAAAAAGCATGAGGGTTCTATAACTTAAACATCAAAATTGCAACAAGTAAAAAAATCATTCCCAGACTAAGCCAAAATAGGTAGAAATCAATGTCTTTTTTCTTGCTTTCAAAAATATGGGGTTTGGGGTAATATTTTGGTTGCTTGGTTTGCACATTGGCCATACTGCGATACAGCCCCCCTTGGTGGTAATGGTAAACGGGTACTGTGCGCAAACGCAATTTTTCGTCGTAGGTTTTCCTCAGCCTTAGATTCGAAAGCGTTTTGTAGGCTTCGTTTAATTTCTTGAATTCCTCTTCTGCTTCTTTACAACCAAAATTTTTGTCGGGGTGGTACTGAAATGCAAGGCGCTTGTATGCCGCTTTTATTTCATCAATATTCGCCTTTGGCGAAATGCCAAGCACCTCATAGTGGTTCATTTTTGCGTTTTATATGGCAAAAACATGAAGGATTTTATACTGCCATAAACCTTTTGAGATTTTACCAAAAGGTTATATCTTCTTCAAAACCAAGCAAGTACGATTGGTCAAATACAAACTTATGAAGCCCGATTCTTCTTGTTCAACAGGAAGCGCCAGGTATTCAATGGAATTGTCAATACGATTGTGCCCACCAAACTTGGCATCGTCCGAATTCAGTACAATTTTGTAAGTGCCTTTTTGGGGTACCCAAAATTTGTAATCGAATATGGAACGATAAGTGTGGAAGTTGAAAATGAAAATAAGGCCTGCTCTTTCAAATACGATTACCTTGTTTTGGCCGTCCATATTCAATTGGTTGGCAAATCCCGAATTCAGTACCCCTGCTTCGTTCATTAGTTTCAGCATTTTTCGGTCGAAATCGGATAGGTAATGGTATTTTAATTCTTTGTTATCGACCAAACTCCATTGCCTGCGGGCGTATTTGTAGCTCCAGCCATTGCCCTCGCGCGGAAAATCAATCCATTCAGGGTGCCCAAATTCGTTTCCAAAAAAATTGAGATATCCTTCGCCACCCAATGCGATGGTGAATAGGCGCAACATTTTGTGCAAGGCAATACCCCTGTCTATCACAATGTTGATATCGTTTTTGCTCATGTGCCAGTACATTTCCTGATCCATGAGCCAAAAAGCAATGGTTTTGTCGCCTACAAGTGCTTGGTCGTGCGATTCGGCATAGGCAATGGTTTTTTCCTTGTATCGGCGGTTGTTTAGCACCCCCCACATTTCATACACATTCCATTCTTCGTCCGACTTTTCTTTCAACAGTTTTATCCAGTAGTCGGGTATGCCCATAGCCAAGCGGTAGTCGAAACCAATGCCGCCATCTTCTACCTTCAAGCAAAGACCAGGCATGCCGCTCATGTCTTCGGCAATAGAGATCGCGCTAGGTTTTACGGTTTTTACCAATGTATTGGCCAGCTGCAAATAGGTGAGGCAATCCCAATCTACATCATGAACAAAATATTTGTCGTAGTGGTCGAAGTTGGTATAGTTACCATGATGGTAATACATCATGGAAGTGATACCGTCGAAACGGAAACCATCGAAATGGAATTCTTCCATCCAATAGCGCACATTCGAAAGCAAAAACTGTTTTACTTCTTTTTTGCCGTAGTCGAAAAGCATCGAATCCCAAAGTTCGTGATACCCGCGGCCACCTGCATGAAAATACTGGTGGTCGGTACCATCGAACTCGTTCAATCCTTCTGCAAAATTTTTGACGGAATGTGAATGTACAATGTCCATGATTACGGCCATTTCCATCGAATGTGCCTTGTTTACCAAATATTTCAGGTCTTCGGGAGTGCCAAAGCGAGACGAGGGACAAAAGAAATTGGAAACATGGTAGCCGTAAGAGCCATAATAGGGGTGCTCCATTACAGCCATTAATTGTATGGTATTATATCCCAATGCTTTGGCGCGGGGCAATATGTTGTCTGCAAATTCTACATAAGTACCCAATCCCTCTTTTTCTTGCGCCATACCCGTGTGGCATTCGTATATGAAAAGAGTCGAATTTTTTGAAGCATCGAATTGGTCGTCGGTCCATGCAAACTCGGTTTCAGGAGCCCATACTTGGCCAGCAAAATCGTGCGAAACGGGGTCTTGCACTACTCTTTTGATGTAGGCAGGTATACGGTCGTGACGGCCATTTTTACCAACCACATGCACTTTTACCCTGTCGGCATGGTTGAGTGAAATATTTTTGTTGTTTTTTATCGTAATTTCCCAAACGCCGTTGTCTGTCTTTTGAAGGGGGTGGCTAGTGCGGTCCCATTCGTTGAAATCGCCAATCAAATACAGTTCAGAAGCATTGGGAGCCCATTCGCGGTACACCCATTCATTCTTTTTGGCATTGTAATGAAAGCCAAAAAAGTGGTGTTGCCCAGCAAAATCGTACAGCGATTTGGACGATTTTTTTATGGAGGTTAGTTCGTCTTGAAAGCGTCGTAGTCTAGCAGTGATGGCGTCGGCATACGGTTCTAGCCAAGGATCGTTGGCCAATAGTGCTAGTTTTTTTGTCATTTAGTCCAAAAGTTTATCTCAAATCTACTAATTAAAAGGTGGGTTTTATATTTTAGAGTAGAAAATAGAAAGTGTTTCATCCATCTTTTCAAAGGTATGTCGAATTTGTGCTTTAATATGGGGGTCTGAAAGGAACAATTCTACATCGTTTTCAGAAGTTATATCCAACTGGCTCACTTTGAAAGTAAGTTCGTTTTGCCCGTTTTCAAACTTCAACAAATATTTGTTGTTCCAATGGTAAACCGTCACTTTCCAACCTTCTACCACAGTTTCTTTGAGTATGCGCATGGTGCAGGTGGGGAATTAAACCAAGTTTTCTAAATCGTACTCCTTAAGTTTTCTGTACAATGTTCTTTCCGAAATACCCAAATCGCGCGCGGCGTGCCTACGCTTGTTTTTATTTTTTTTCAAGGCACGCAATATCATTTCTTTCTCTTTGTCGTTCAAAGAAAGCGATTCTTCTTCATGCGTAATGTCTTCTATACCATCTATATGAATAGTATGTGGTTCGCTAGGCTGTGCAATGACGATAGACGAGGGGCTTTGTGGCGAAACTGGTGTATTGCGCAATGCCTCGCCGTGGAAATCTTGAAACAATTCCTGATTGGTGTGCAGCACCGAGGCATCTACTTGGCCGTTGGTGATGAGTTCAAAAACTAGTTTTTTTAGTTCGGTCACATCTTTTCGCATGTCGAACAAAACTTTGTACAACAAGTCGCGTTCGGAAAGGCCACTGTCGACACCGCCAAAAGTTTTCAGCAAGGCAGGAAATTTACTTCCTTGGTCTTGTGGCAGGTATTGTGCCAAAGTAGCCGCCGAAATTTCTCGTTCGGTTTCCAAGACCGAAATTTGGTCGACCAGATTTTTTAGCTGACGGATGTTGCCCGGAAAACGGAAACTGAGTATAAGCGCTTTGGCCTCTTCGTTTAATCGGATAGGTTTAGTACGGTATTTTTCAGAAAAATCGCCTGCAAATTTTCGAAACAATAGGTCAATGTCGGTGCCTCTTTCGCGCAGCGGGGGTACATAAATGGGTACCGTATTCAATCGGTAATACAAGTCTTCCCTAAATTTTCCTTTTTCTACTGCTTCTATCAATTTTACATTGGTAGCAGCTACTACCCGCACATCGGTTTTTTGTACTTTGGAAGAGCCCACTCTAATGAACTCGCCGTTTTCCAACACCCGCAACAGGCGAGCTTGCGTGCCAAGGGGCATTTCGCCTATCTCGTCCAAAAAAATGGTGCCACCATCGGTCACTTCAAAATAGCCTTTTCTTGCCTCGTGGGCTCCCGTAAAAGAGCCTTTTTCGTGGCCAAAGAGTTCAGAGTCAATGGTGCCTTCTGGTATGGCGCCGCAGTTGATGGCAATAAATTGGCCATGCTTGCGTGCGCTCAGTTGGTGTATGATTTTAGAAAATGATTCTTTTCCGCTTCCACTTTCGCCGGTTATGAGTACCGTCATGTCGGTGGCGGCCACTTGTGCGGCTACTTTTATGGCATGTACCAACAAGGGCGAGTTGCCAATGATGCCGAAGCGGTTTTTGATGGTTTGTATCTCTTGTTCAGTCAATGCTAGTAGTTTAGTTGATAGATTTTCCCAACAATGTGCCGGCTGTACAGTCTGTAATCAATACATTGACATACTGTCCTTTTTCATAATTTCCTTTTGGAAATACCACCACTTTGTTTTGAGAATTTCTTCCTTGCAAATAGTCTTCCGAACGTTTTGAAAAACCTTCAATCAGGACTTCATGTGTTTTTCCAATGGCTAATTTGTTCCTTTCGAACGAGTGCTTGGATTGCAGTTGGATGATTTCTTGAAGACGGCGTTTTTTTACTTCCTCCGACACATCGTCTTTTAGTTTTTTAGCGGCAGGCGTATTTGGCCGCTCGGAATAGGCAAACATATAAGCATAATCGTACTGCACTATGTCCATCAAACTTAAAGTGTCTTGATGTTCCGCTTCAGTTTCGCCACAAAAACCAGCTATGGTATCGGTCGTAATGCTGCAGTCATCGCCCAAAATTCGCTTTATTGAGGCAATGCGCTCCAAATACCATTCACGGTCGTAGGTGCGGTTCATTCTGTCCAATACAGCGCTATTTCCGCTTTGGGCAGGAAGATGAATGTTTTTGCAAATGTTGGGATGAGCTGCCATTGTTTCGAGTACCTCGTCGGTCATGTCCTTCGGATGCGAGGTGGTAAAACGCACCCGCAAAGCCGAATTTACATTGGCTACGCTGGATAAAAGCTGGGCAAAATTGACCGTGTTCCCTGTGGTTTCATCTTTCCATTTGTAAGAATCCACATTTTGGCCGAGCAGCGTCACTTCTCTAAAACCTTTGGCAAACAAGTCTTTGGCCTCGTTTAAAATAGAAGAAGCATCTCGGCTGCGTTCCCTACCACGTGTGTAGGGTACTACGCAAAAAGAACACATGTTGTCGCAGCCCCGCATTATGGAAATAAAAGCCGAAATGCCGTTTGAATTAAGTCTCACAGGTTCTATGTCGGCATAGGTTTCTTCACGAGAAAGAAACACATTAATGGCTTTTTGTCCTTCGTCTACCTCGCCCAAAAGATTGGGCAGGTCTCTGTAGGCATCGGGTCCCACCACCAAATCCACCACTTTTTCTTCGTCAATCAATTTGGTTTTTAGTCTTTCGGCCATGCAACCAAGCACGCCAATTTTTATTTCGGGGTTCTTTTTTTTCAGACCTCTAAGGTGGTCTAATCTGTTGCGTACCTTTTGTTCTGCATTTTCTCGTATCGAACAGGTATTCAAGAAGATAAGGTCGGCG
>JBIKRJ010000005.1:0-32596 GCA_044349205.1 Cytophagales bacterium
AAAAAGACAGTACACATTTAGCAGGATTGATGGGTGTTTCTGAGCTTTATCTTCAAAAAAAACAACCCGATTCCTGTCTTTTTTTCTTGACTAAAATCCCTGATAATAAAAGTTCTGTGTACAATGTGTTGATGGCCAAATCGTTGATGGCATTAAACAAGTCTGATAGTGCTTCCTTTTGGTGGGAAGTTGCTTTGCAACAGTCGCCTCGTTTGGCCGAAGCGCATTATGAGTTGGGAAAATATTATTTAGCCAAAAAAGATTATTCCAATGCACGCGCGCACTTGGCTTCAGTGCCCGATAATGAAAGAGTTAAATATCCCGACTATCCTTTGTTATTTGCCAAAGTAAGTTACAATTTGGCCGATTCTGTCAATGCAGCTTACTATTATCAAAAAGCATTGGAATTGGATTCAAGTCTTGTACATCAAGAAAAACAATTCTTGGTCAAAAAATCGAAAACACCCACAGATTCAGCTAAATAACATGTATCAAGGAAAAAGTAACAGACCTAACTTGCCTTTTGCCAAGAAAAAACCAAGTGAACACGACATGGTTTTTGGAGTTCGACCAGTACAGGAAGCGCTGCGAGCGGGCAAAGAGCTAGACAAATTGTTTGTAGAAAAGGGTATGAAAAGTCCTGTGATGGATGAAATTGTGTCTTTGGCGCGCGAACGAAATGTGTACATTCAATATGTACCCGAAGAAAAATTAAACCGACTTACGCGCAAGGCACACCAAGGTATTGTGGCTTTTGTTTCGGTAGTTAATTATGCAAAAATTGAAAACATTGTGATGGATGTGTTTGCCAACGGCCAAGAACCCCTCATTCTTGTGTTGGACGGAGTCACCGATGTGCGAAATTTTGGCGCCATAAGCCGTTCGGCCGAATGTGCTGGAGCACACGCCATTTTGATACCGGTGAAAGGCTCGGCACAGGTAAATAGCGATGCGCTGAAAACTTCTGCAGGCGCATTGAATTACATACCTATTTGTAAGTCAGACGATTTGTACAAATCTGTTCGTTATTTGAAAGATTCGGGGCTCAAAGTAGTTGCCTGCTCCGAAAAAGGCAATGAGAAAATATACGACACACCGCTCAAAGGCCCTTTGTGCTTGGTACTTGGCTCTGAGGAAACCGGAATCTCAAATGCAATCCTGAGTTTGGCCGATCATACTTCCTTCATTCCATTGTTGGGCAAAGTAGAGTCATTAAATGTATCGGTAGCTTCAGGAGTCTGCCTTTTCGAAACTTTGAGACAACGAAATAGTTAAATTTCTGCAGCATGAATCTTTCCGACAAGATAAAAGCCACAGTGCGCGATGTACCAGATTTTCCAAAGCCTGGCATTTTGTTCAAGGACATTTTACCCCTTTTTTCCGATCCCGAACTTTGCCAAGAAATGGTAGCTGGATTTGCCGAACAATTCAAGCAAATGAAAATAGAGGGCATTGCTTGCATAGAAAGCCGTGGCTTTTTATTGGGAATGATGATAGCGCAAAAACTACAAGTCCCCTTCATTCCTTTGCGTAAAAAAGGGAAACTTCCCTACGAAACCGTTTCAGTAAAATACGATTTGGAATATGGAAGCGAGACATTGGAAATGCACGTCGATTCTGTAAAACCTGGTCAGCATATTTTAATTCACGACGATTTGTTGGCCACTGGGGGTACAGCACTTGCCGCTAGTCAACTCATTCAAAATGCAGGTGGTAAAATTGCTGCTTTTGCATTTATCATTGAATTGGGCTTTTTGAAAGGAAAAGAAAAACTACTTGCTGTAAATGAAAATGTGATTGCGTTGGCTGAATATTAAAGGCTTTTGAAATTTGAATTACTCTAAAATAAACCTAGACATGGTACGTTTCCTGTTTCTGATTTTTGCAGCTTCCCTATTTCTTTTTTCCTGTTCTGAAAAACAAGAAAAGAAAGTTGAAGAAAGTAGCGGCATCATTTTGCGAAAATCCCCCAATTTCAATGCCGACACTGCTTATGGTTATGTGGCAGCTCAAACAGCTTTTGGGCCTAGGGTTCCCAACTCAGTTGCACACGTGCGCTGTGGCGATTTTTTGGTTAAAAATTTCAAAAGATTTGGTTTGCAAGTTGTCGAGCAAACATTTGAAAGGCGTGCATTCGACGGTAAAAACTTGAGATTGCGCAACATAGTGGCTAGCATAAATCCAACGGCCAGCAAACGAATTGTGATTGCATCTCACTGGGATTCCCGACCATTTGCCGACAATTCAAAAGTAAATACAAACATGCCAATAGACGGTGCAAACGACGGAGCGAGTGGGGTGGGGGTTATTTTGGAATTGGCAAGGGTTTTGCAAAACGACACCGCTCTGAAGGTAGGTGTAGATTTTATATTGTTCGATGGTGAAGATTATGGACAACCTGAAAATTCAGGCTATCCAGAGATGAAAGATAGTTGGTGTTTAGGTTCGCAATATTGGGCGAAAAATTTGCATAAGCCTGGTTATGTGGCGTATTACGGTATTTTGCTCGACATGGTAGGTGGTAAAAATGCCAAATTTGCCATGGACGGCACTTCGGCTTACTATGCGCCCGAGGTGCAAAAAAAGATATGGAATATTGCCTCGCTTTCGGGTTTTCAGACGATTTTCATTAATCAACAAAGTGAGGAAATCATCGACGACCATTTTTATGTAAACCGAGATGCTAAAATTCCTATGGTCGATATTATTGAATGGGAACCTTCGGATGGCTCATACTTCAGCCCTACTTGGCACACGCACGATGATAAATTGGCCAATATCGATAAAAACACTTTGCGTGCTGTAGGTCAAACTTTGCTGAATACTCTATATAATGAATAATTGCATAGTTGATACATTAATATATTTTTATGTATTATCGCCAATAGGCTCTCATTATTGAAAATTTCACATGCTTGTTGTCGAGCACCACTACCTACCCCTTACTTCTTATTTCAATTTGTTGAAACACAGCAAAAAAGTGCTGTGGGAAATTTTCGAACATTTTCAAAAGCAAACTTTAAGAAACAGGACATACATACTATCTGCCAACGGGGTACTCGTTTTGACAGTTCCAGTTAAACATACTTACAAAAAAACTGCAGAAGTCGAAATTGATTATGCTCAAAATTGGGTAAAAAATCATTTGCGCGGCATTGTTTCTGCTTATCGCCATTCGCCTTATTTCGAGTTTTATTACCCCTATTTTGAAGAAATATACCATTCTGAACCAAAATTGCTTTTGGAGTTGAACAGTCAAATGACCGATTTAATTATCAGATTTTTGAAATTGGATTTTGACAATGAATCCACCTCGTATTACCTAGAAAACTATCCTCCTGGTTTCATCGACTTGCGCTCAAAACACCATCATCGCGACGAAAATGTGCAAACTAAGCAATACAAACAGGTGTTTGGTCAAGGATTTGTTCCCAATCTTTCAGTAATTGATCTTATTTTCAATTGCGGGCCAGATTCGAAAAAATATCTGTAAAAACAGATTTAGAATAAGTTGGTTTGTTCTCCAACTACGTATGTAATCCTGTGTATAAACTTAGGGTTGTTTTCTAAGCTTTTCATAATCTTCTGATTTACAGGATAATATTCAAATTCGTATTCAGGTGTAAAATTTTCTTCATTCAATAACTCGGAAGGAGCACTAGCCAACCATTCACTTTCCTTCTCCATTTTAAGAATGGCAGGTATTTCATTAGAAAAGTAGGAGAGTGCCCCATTTGGTTTTTTGGTAATAAGGCAAAAACTATCTTGGGTTTTATCGTCTGTTTCCCAACTTTCCCACATGCCCGCTATTCCAAATAGTTTTCTGCTTTTTGAAGTGATGTAATATGGAATTTTGCCTCCTGCACTATTTTTCCATATATAAAAACCCGAAACATACACAATACAGTGTTTGTCTAAAGCATTTACCAAAACGGGTTTGCCTTCAAAAGATGATAGGCTGATACTGGTGAGACCTTTCGCATTTTTACTGTTGTTTTTCCAACTTGGTATTAATCCCCATTTCATAAATCGAACGGAGTTACTATCCTTGTTTGTAACAGCAGGAAGAAAATGCGATGGAGAAATGTTGAAAAGAGCTTCTTTTAAAAACTTGTTTTTGTCTTGAAAAGAAATTTGAATACTGAGGTGTTGTTCTAGTTCGTCTGTAGTTACCGTTATGGCGAGTTTGCCTTCCATATGTTTGAGTTGCTAAAAACACAGAAGCCCCAATTGGGTTGGGGCTTCTGTGTTTGAAAAAAGAAATATTACATTTTCACGATGATGAACTCGGTGCGCCTGTTCAACTGGTGCTCTTCTTCAGAACAAGAAGATTTTTTAGCACCTTCGCAAGCACATTTGTTCAACAATTTGCTTTCTCCGTAGCCTTTCGAATAAATACGGGATTTGTCAATTCCTTTGGATACAATATAATCTACTGCTGATTTTGCACGCCTTTCAGAAAGATTTTGATTCATTTTGCTTTTGCCTCGACAGTCGGTGTGTGAGCCCAACTCTATCACTATAGCAGGACTTTCTACCATAGCTTCTACTACTTTGTCTAGCTCAATAGCCGCATCGGGTCTAATGTCGGATTTGTCAAAGTCGTAATAAATTGGATTCAATTTCAAGACTTTTGCCACGTCAACACCCACTTTGATTTTGTCGATTGCAAGGTCAATCGTTTGATTTAGTACAATCTCGCCCGAATCGGTAACAGTTGTTTTGAAATGCACCAATTTGCCAAGATAATTTGGTTTACTGATGTGAATGTCAAGTGCCATTTCATCGTTGAATTTGTTATCACGCATCAAATTTTGAAATAAACCTACTTTAGTGTAATCGTTGTAAATCTCTTGTCCAGATTTTTTATCAACAATTCTAACGTGAACACTATCAAGTTTTTCTTTGGTCTCTCTGTCGGTAATAGTTCCTGTTAGCAAAACATTAAGTTTGTCCCATAGATGCAAATCTCTGTTTAAAGTTGAGCCTCTCAACCCATAAGTAGTGATAGTAGCGGTAGAATCGTGATAGCGGTTTTTAGAGCCAGTAAGACGATAGACTCTTTGGTGTTCTACTTGCAAACTATAATTACCTCCTTCATCTGTGGTGGTTTCTGACAACACATTTCCGAGTGTATCTAAAAGCACTACACGCGCATTTGGCAATATGGCATTAGTTTTGGCATTCAAAAGTTTACCAGCCAAAATCATCGCTTTAGAAGCTTCGAAGTAATACAAATCATCGTCGAAACCTCCATAGTGACGATTTGAACTTATATATCCTTTTCTGCCATCTGCCCAAACAGCAATTCCAAAATCATCTTTTTTCGAGCTTATTGGATAGTTCATGTGTATCAATTTCTTGTCTTCATAGCGAAACAAGTCTAAACCACCTAAACCAGGATGGCCATTCGAAGCGAAATACAATACGCCATCGTGGTCAACAAATGGAAATACATCGCTTCCTTCGGTGTTTATTTTCGGGCCTAAATTTTCAGGTTTAGACCAATGGGTGCCATCGAAGGTAGTTTTGTACAAGTCGGAACCACCATATCCGCCCGGCATGTCTGAAGCAAAATACATGGTTTTGCCATCGGGTGCAAAAGCGGGATGTGCATTGGAATACTGCTTGCTATTGTAGGGAAATGAAGCAGCTTTTTTCCAGGTTACGGAATCTTCTTTAAACGAATAATAAAGTCCCATCTTATTTACTCCGTCCTTACTTTTTTTGGCCAATCCGCCTTTGGAATTGTTGCGAGTAAACACAATCATGTTTTGGTCGGGAGTGAAAGTGCAAGGCCCATCGTGACGGCGATTGTTGAAACCATGTGGCAAGGGTTTAGGGTCTGATGAATGGTGTTCGTTGGTGTCGCCCCTAAAAATGTGTGCATGGTAACCAAGTGTTTTGGAATCGTTACTTGTGCCAAAAGTTTCGTCTGAATGTAAAACCTTATTTTCTTCGGTATAGGAATAGCCAATGTCAGAAGCTTTTTCTTTTCCAATGTGGGTAGAAAAAATGCGTTCGTTGATGCTGTTGGTATCTACATAATACATGTCAAGGAAAGCTGCATTGTTCCAAGCATGCACCCTTCTTATGCCATTTTCTTTTTTCCTTGCCGATGCGAAAACGATACCATTTTTGTGGAAAGTAGGACTGAAGTCTGATTGTGGGGAGTTGATGTCTAATCGATACACATCATACAAAACGGAGTCTTTGTAAAATTCGTGAATGTTATGCTTGTAAGCCTTGCTGAAATCATCGCCTCGGCTATCGTCCTCTAGTGTTTTCACTTTGTGATAGCGATCAAACCAATGAGATGCCTCTTCATATTTGCCGTTTTGAGCTAAAGTTTGACCATACAAAAACATGGTATACACATCAGGATTAACCAAACTTGTGTCGGACATATACAAGGAAAGTACACGCTCGGCATTTTTGGTATCTCCAATTTTGAAATAAGAGTCGCCCAATTGTTCCAAGGCATCGGCATTTGGTTTGTAGTACTTAAATGCTTCCTCGTACGCTTCAATGGCAAGGGCATATCGCATTTTTTTATAATGCCTTTCAGCGTTGCCGAATTGCCCAAATGCAGTAAGTTGCTGTAAAAGTAAAAGACTTGATATAATGATTAAAACCTTTTTCATACACTAATCCTTTTTAAAATCGTAAACTTAGAAATATCTTGGAGTGAGCACTTTGCCTCTGTCGTAACCAAACTCATATCTTAATAAAAATTCATGAGATGTTCTTCCGAAACTGTCCTTAGGTTTGATAGATGTGGTATAATCGAAAGCATATCCAAATCTGAATTGGTCTGAAATTTGCACTTCGGCCATTATTACAGGAGCAGCGAGACTTCTGTAAGAAACACCTACGCCAAACTTGTCATACAACCACACATTGGTATTCAAGTCCAACTGTAATGGCGAACCTGCTACATGTTTTACAAGAGCCGATGGCTTTATTTTAAAACTTTCATTTATGTTAAACACATATCCTGCCATAAGGAAGGAGTGGCGGTATTGTCGTGCAGTAAGACCGCCATCGTTTTGAATTTTGTTGTTCAGAACGTGGGGTAAAGAAAAACCAACATAAAATTTGTCGTTGCTGTAGTAAGCTCCTAATCCCAAGTTGGGCAATATTTTATTGGGATTGCCAGAAAAAGCATTGTCGGCAGCGGCATTTGCTTGGTCGGACAATTGAACACCTGTAAGTTCGGCTCTGTAATTGGTTAAGCCCAAGCTAGCACCCATAGCCAGAGTGGAATTGTTGGTAAGGCGAATCCTATACGCATAGTTTGCATAAAAACCAGTATTGGAAACAACACCTACTTTGTCGTTGAAAACCGAAAGACCTACCCCCATTTTTTCATTTTTGATAGGAGAGTCGACACTGAAAGTTATCGTTTCGGGAGCGCCTGGTACATTGGCCCATTGTTTTCTGTAAAGGGAACTCAAGCTCAATACATCGCGGCTACCGGTGTAAGCCGGATTCACCAACATCATATTGAACATGTATTGTGAAAATAGGGCGTCTTGCTGAGCAAAGACTTCAAAAGTACCTACCAAAAGTACCGTTGAAATAAAAAGGAGTTTCTTTTTCATAACCTTATATTAAGTCTTAATGGCTTATTATCTGCTGATAGTGATGTATTTGAAATCTTCTTGTTCTTTTTCATTTACATTGTAGTAGATGTAGTAAGTACCATCAGGCACGCCCTCGCCACCCACTATCAGCCCTTTATTGGGGATACCATTCCAATCGTTTTTGTAGTCTTTGTTTTCGTAAACCAAATTGCCCCATCTATTGTAAATAGAAAGTTCCATTTTAAGGGGCACTTCAGAAGAGATAACAAAGAAGTCGTTCACGCCGTCGTTATTGGGCGAGAAACCTTCAGGAACGAATATGCGATAGGGCTTGATGGTAATAACGACTGTATCAAGATAAGAGAACAGTTTGTTACAATATTTACTTGGCCTTTTCGAAAACTCAGAAACGAAGAAGATGGCTGTATCTTTTATTTCACCACCCTTTCCAATGTCTTTGTTAGGTACATAAGTGAAGTCGCCATTGCTAGACATGGAGATGGTGCCATATTTAGGAAGCTTAAATTCGGCATTGGTAGGAGTGGTCAATTCCGAAGGATAAACATACAAAGTGTCGTTCTCCAAATCAGAGTCGTTGTTCAGTATATTGCCAGATACTTCTTGGTTTCGATATACGCTGTACGCTTCACCTTTGAAAGTGGGTGCATTGTTTTTCCTAATCACGGTGATATAGAAGTACTTGACTGAGCAACTGTTTTGGTTGGTAGAGCTACACAAGTTGAATCCTACAGTATCTTTTCCTACAAAGTTGGCGTTGGGTTTGTACGTAAAAGTAGCAACTCCATCTGGGCGTAATAGAATCGATTGACCGTTTTTGGGTGAGTATACAAATGGGTTGGTGAAAGATACGACCAAAGGTTCACCACTTGGCGAATAATCATCGTCGAGTTGACGAGGGTTATTCGTTTTTATCACAGCAAATATTAAAGAGTCTGCAGGGCTTGTTTCCAAAGAACCTCTGTTTGAGCAGATAGGCGAAAGTGCTGGATTTGAACCTATTACAGGTTTTTGACAAATGACCACCGAGGTTGTGTCCCCGTTTTCACAAATACCCGAAACGATATTTCTCTTAAAGAAGAATTTACTCTTAGTTGGGTCTAATTTATCTTTGGCTATACGAAGGTCTTTTTTGAACTCATTTAAAATGGGTGTCCATGCGTTAGGATTAGAACCATCAGTAGACATTATCCAAGAAAATGTGAAAGAGCCATTGCCACCAAGCGGGTCATTTATGCTTTCAATCACAAGGGTGTCTCCACTACAACGAGTAGCATCAAGTGCGGCTATTTTGCCGTTGTACACGATTGGCTGAACAGAGATTGTCACAAAATTGGAAGTGTCATTTCCACAAATACCAGATGAAGAAACTAGTCTTCTAAAATAGGTAGTTTCATTTGGATTTCCTGGGTCATAATCTACTGAAGTTGTGGTGGTTGGATTCCAGTTGAATTTGTCTGTAGAACTTTGCCATGAGTATGGAGAAGTAGCAGTGTCACCGCTCACTTTTGTACCTGAAATTTTACTGAATGGAGAGCCAAAACATTTGGTCTGATCGCCTGAAATACTGTTGTTGGAGATGGGTTGTTTGATGCTCAATGTGTATTCGTTAGTAGAATCACCTGGGGTAGAGCATAATATATTGGGGTCCACAACTAAATACGCTTTCACGATGGCACCATCTATCAAAGGTTTAGGCACATTGAAAGAAGTTCCTTGGTTTGAATATAACACATTGTTGTACACCCAATTTATGAGGGCATTTTTACCTGCATCTAGGGTGTCTACAGACAAAGTCAAATTGTTTGAAGCACATAATGTTCCAGGTGTCGGGCTTTTAAAATTAATGTCAGGGGTTGCTTTAGGCTGAACAAAAATTTCAAAAACATTCGTTGTGTCATTGCCACAATCGTCGGTTGCTATGCGTCTTACTCTGGTATTTTGCGTGACATTGCTAATTGTTAAATCAGAATTGCCCACATCTACCAGGGTGTCTCTCCAAGTGGTATAAGGAACGTTTGAAATATTCCATGTGAACAATTTGTTTGGACTACCGCCCGAAGGAAGTGCGCTAGATTTAACCGTGTAAGCACTGCCTACACATATAGTAGTACTTCCGCTTTCAATGGATCCCGGATTCTGTTTGGTGTAAAGTGTAATCTCAACTGGGCTTGTGTAAGCAGTGTCGCAAGTTGCAGAACCAAAAACAGCTCTGCGTCTAAATGAGATGTCGCTAGTTACAGCACTTGGAGAATAATTATCAGCTGTTTCTCCCAAAAGGTCTGTCCAAACACCATTATTTAAGTATTGCCATTGGTAATTTGGAAGGTTTGAAGTGCCATTTGAAGCAGGAGTATTGCTAGTAATGATACCCGGCGCCTGTCCAGAACACAATTTTGTAAGCGGAGCAAACACACTACCTGCATTTACAATGCCTTTTACATCTACTTTGAAGGAATTTGTAGTATCTGCACAGGTAGAGGCAGAAGACGTGGCTATTCTTCTGTATTGGTTGGCAGATGTGATAGAAGGAGCCGTGTTCAGACTGGCATTGTTAGAATTGATATCAAACCAATCGATACCATCAAAAGAATATTGCCAGCTATACTTAAGAGGTGCCGTACCACCCGATGCTAATGTGTCGTTGTTCAAAATAGGGGAGGTTCCACTACAAATTGATGAATCATTTGCTATAATACTTCCTGCAACAACTGCATTGTCTATATTGATGGTAACACTGGCAGAACTATCTTGTTTGCAAGGACCAGTAGAAGTAATTACTCGCCTGAAATAGGTAGTTGTGTTGAGTGCCGAAGGGGAGTAATTGTTCGTATTATTTGTACCCGATGCATCAGACCATGTAGTGTTGTCGGTTGATTGCAGCCACAGGTAAGTGGTAGGTTGCACGCCACCCGTAACGGTAGAACCAGTCAAAGTGGCTGGAGCAATACCCGAACATACAAGTTGGTTCGCAGAAATGTTGTTGCTAGAAGATACAACGGGTTGGGTGACTTTTACCAATACTGCATTGGAAGTGGCCGAACATTTTAATGATTTTACAATACCACGATAGTAGGTAGAAGAGGTAAGATTTGGGGTGGTGTAGGTGTTGTTGGTAGCACCATCAATAGAGGGGCTCCAGATAGTACCATTGCTAGAGAATTGCCATTCGTAATTTAGAGCACTAGTAATGCCGCCAGTAGGAGTTAGTGTGCCAATAACACTGGTGTTTCCTGCACACAAACTTGAGTCAGAGGCAACAATGGCTGCCAAGGTCAACGAAGGGTCAACTAATACAATGTAAGCCGAAGAGGTATCGTTTTTACAAGCATTCAGCGCAATTCTTTTGTAATAGGTGGTAACCGTAGGTGAAACACTTATGGTTTGGGTAGTAATACCTGCCAATGTGGTGTAACCTGAATTTTCGGAAAGAGTAGAACTTAACCAAGCATAACCAGTGCTGTTTTGAGCCGCTGTCGTGCCTATTGTTTTGGCAGTACTTCCTTGACAAATCGTATCGCCAGCACCTAACACATTATTTGCAACGTTTTGAAGCACTGTAATTGTTTGAATTGAGGAGGTCCCAAAACAACTACCCACAATGTTAGTAACCTTAGCTCTGTAGCCCGAAGTACCTAATGTGCTGCTTACTAATAACGTAGAGTCGGTTGAGCCAATAATTTTAGTGTTGTTGCGGAACCATTCGTAAGCATAGTTGGATGAAGCAGGTTGCGCACTTGCAGTTAACGTAAGATTAGAAGAACCACAAAGAGTTGTAGAATTGGTACTGGAGGTGAGTGTTACAGTAGGTACTGTACAAGGACATTTTTTCGTCACTGCTACTCGTACTCGGCCACAAGGGTAGTTGCCAGAAGCGCTTAGTTGCCAGTTTGCTATTTGGGGAGAAGTAAAAGTCACGAAACCAGTACCATCTGACTGTGTTCCATTTTTTACAGTAACATATCCTGCAAGTTGACCTGAGGAAGCACCAAAAAAAGTTGGACCAGGTGCGGCTTGAAAATAGCTCATCTGTAGCTTCCCACCAGTTAAGTCGCTTCCACTTACATTCATGTAATAGCCAGTACCCACATCGACAGTTTGATTCAAAGTAATTGTTTGCACAGGTGTATTTCCAAAGTTTCCAGGTCCAACTACAACCGAAAATGGAACAGTAATAAGAGGTGTACCACTACTATTAAAAATTGAAACGTTAAGGTTAGTATAAGTAACAGGAGTTGCTCCAGGGCCAACATAATTTCTGATAAAAGTTACTTGAACACTGTTGATTGTAACTTTTTGAGCAACATCAAAATATACTCTGTTGGAAGTGGATGATGAACCGCCAAATCCAGTTGTTACAGTAGTAGCGGCTACTGACGCTGTTTTAAGTTTCACATCTTCTACATACAAGAAATAGGTAGAATCGACACCTACAACAGTGGGAGCCAGCTGACTTTTTGTTCTAGTGACAGATGTTGTGTTGGTTGCTATGGGTGAACCACCTGTTAGCGTTGTAAACCAATCGTATTGACCTACATAGCCAGCAGGGTCGGTGACGGAAAAAACCAAATTGTCGCTACTGGTACAAAAAGTATTGTTGCTATAGGCAAATGAGGGGGTGGGTTGGTCTATTTTCACCGTATCGCTTGCCACTTCACAAGACGGACAGGCAGGGTGGGTAGATACTACATCAACTTTGTACTCGCCTGTGCCCAAGGTGGGTTTGTAGGTATTACTATTGCCCACACCTGTGATGGGTGCAAAATTGCCATTACTGGTGGCTCGGTAATACCATGTAAAATTAACGGCATTAGTATTGTAAGCGGGAGTAGAGGCAGTCAACGTAACATTCGAAAGTTCGGCTTGGCTACAAGCCGAAATATCGGGGCCAAGTTTAGGAATTGGACAAGCAGTGGTTACTTCTTTTACAGCCGTACGCAAACAGTTGTCTTTTTCCACACATATCTGATAACGACCTGGCTGTGAAACGGTTATCGTAGGTTGGTCATAAGAGGCAACCAAATCTTCGTCAGTAGTCAAGTTCTTCCAATAAATGCGGTTTGAACCAGCCAAACTGGTAGAAGAGGAAATGGTAATGTCGCCGTTGGTACAAATTGAGATGGGGTCGCCAAGGTTGGGGTTAACACCTGCAGTAACATTTTGACAACCGTTAATAAATGAAATATCGTCTATTGCAAAGTCATTTCCGGTTAAAATACCTGTACGCTGGTTTACGATACTAATGGTGAGTGTCGTTTCGAATTGGCCAGTTCTATACGTTTGAAAAAATTGGTTCCAAACATTGAAGGAAAGCGAGGGAGCAAAGATAGGGCCTATGGGAGTACCATTGATGGCAAATTGAAGTTGTGCCACTGTGCCAGAAGTCTCGCTTTTGTAGAGTGTACTTACCCAAGCAGAAAAATAATAGGTTTGGTCGGGTTGCACTTCTACTTCTTGGCGCCACACAATCCTATTTACAGTTCTGTCACCATCTACCATGTAGAATGTTCCAGCGCCAGTAGTGTGGTCGACAGCACCATCGAAAGAACCTGGATTGAAAGGTGCCGAAACTTTCCCCATGAAAAAGTCGCCAGGATTGGAATATTTTCCTGCGCCAGGAGTGAATCTAGTGTAATCGGTGTAAAAGTAGTTTGCGTTATTTGGGTCGGCAGTGTACCCGGCTTCGAAATTTCCATTTTTCACAGCTTCAGCCACAGGCACTTCAGGGCATTGCGCTTTCGTTTCTATTGTCGCCAAAGCACCGACAACGAGTAGTAAAATGAAACGAATCGAAAAGAATTTGGGGTTTGAAAATGATTTTTTCATGAGGATAACTAGTTGTTTCGAATTATTAGTTATTCGTTTAACTTTTATGTAACCTTAAAACAAGGCAAAATTTGAATTTCAAATGTAATAATAAGAAACAAAAAAACAGATACGTGTTGAAAAATGATGTTTGATTAAGGCATGCAAAAATATACTTTTTTGGATTCGATTCTATACGAAACTTTAAAATTGTACTATTTAGCGTCTTTGTTTTTCTATCTCTTATGTTTGCAACTCAAAAAAACCAACCATAACCCCATATTTTCCAAAACTAAATTTTGGCTGTTTCAAATGCTATACAAAGGCAAATTATCATATCTAATTGTGTTTTGGGATAAATACAGGAATTTTTATTTATGTTAAATGACAAGTCTTATTTGCTGGCATTGGGTTTGACTCCTGGCGTAGGCAGTATTTTGGCACGCCAGCTCATTTCTTATTTTGGTTCGGCCAAGGCGGTTTTCGAAGCTCCCAAAGGCCGTTTGTCCAAAGTGCAGGGTATTGGCGAAACATTGTCTGCCGAAATTGTCAAAAAACAAATGCTGGCAAAAGCAGAAAAACTGCTGAAGGAATGTGAACAAAAACAGGTGCAATTACTCACCCAATACGACACCGACTATCCAACCAATTTAAAAGAAGCTCCCGATTCGCCTTTGTTTGTTTTTTGGCAGGGAAATGCCAATCCTTTGTTTCAAAAATCGGTTGCGATTATTGGCACACGGCAATGTACCCAGTACGGAAGGGAAATAACCGAAAAGTTGGTGGAAGATTTAATTCCTTATCGGCCTGTTGTGGTGAGTGGTTTTGCACACGGTATCGATATAGTGGCGCACAAAGCCGCTATGGCAAAAGGTTTGTGTACCATTGCGGTTTTGGGTGGGGGAGTAGACAAGATATACCCCGCCGAACATGCTAAATATGTACCACAGATGATAGAAAATGGTGCTATGGTTTCTGAATTTCCGTTTGGAATGGCACCTGTGCCTGGCAATTTTCCTGCCCGAAACCGCATTGTGGCTGGTATGGTCGATGCCGTGATAGTGATGGAGTCGGCTATGAAAGGGGGGTCTTTGATTACCGCCGAAATTGCCAATTCGTACAACAGAGATGTTTTTGCCGTGCCGGGAAATATTGGGAACAAATATTCCGAGGGTTGCCACATGCTGATAAGGGAGCACAAGGCCGCCATTTTTACCGATGTAAAATCGATGGCATTGGCATTAAATTGGGAAGGTGAATTTCAGCCAAAACCGAAACTAAAAATCGACACTTCTCAATTTTCTGCGCCTCAAGCACTAGTTTTTCAATTGTTGGCCGATGTGGGCGAAATGAACATCGACGACATTGCGTGGAAAGCAAAAATAAACATGAACCAACTGGCATCCATTCTTCTAGAAATGGAGCTGCAAGGTTGGATTAAACCATTGCCGGGTAAAAAATTCAAAGTAGCTTGAAAATGATAATTGCAGTAGTAGGCGGCGGGGCAGCAGGCTTTTTCTTTGCTATCAATGTGGCGAAGAAAGCACAAGGAAATAGGGTCGTGATTTTTGAAAAAACCAACAAAGTACTTTCCAAAGTAAAGGTTTCGGGTGGTGGAAGGTGCAATGTGACCAATGCAACTTTTTTGCCGCACAAGTTGGTTGAAAATTACCCAAGGGGAAAAGCGTTTTTGAAAAAAGTATTTGAGCAATTTTCGGCGAAAGATACGGTAGAATGGTTTGCCAAAGAGCATATTAGCTTGAAGGAAGAACCCGATCGGCGCATATTTCCCCTTTCCAATTCTTCCCAAACAATTGTGGATTGTTTTTTGGGACTTGCCCAAAAATACGGAGTCGATATTTTGTACAACACGCCCTTGGTGTCCATTTCTAAAACAGGTGAATATTTCTTTATAAATGAACAGCAAAAATTTGATTTTGTGTTTGTAGCCACTGGCGGTAGTGCCAAAATAGAATCATACGAATGGTTGGCGCAACTTGGACATACCGTGATACCCCCTGTTCCTTCGCTTTTTACCTTCAATATTCCATCCAATCCGTTCAAAGGGCTGGAAGGGGTCTCGCTGCAAGAGGTGTCCATTCGCATTGAAAAATCGAAGCTCGAAGCAAAGGGGGCCTGGCTTGTGACGCATTGGGGCATAAGTGGGCCAGCGGTGTTGAAATTATCGGCTTGGGGAGCAAATGAATTGGCCTCTCGTAACTATGATTTTGTAGTTTATGTCAATTTTGTGTGTCTAAACGAAGAGCAGGTTAGGGCGCAGCTTTCCCAGTTTGCCCTTTCGAACAAACAAAAAGCAGTAGCAGCGCATCGCCTATTCGAAGTGCCTTCACGTTTGTGGGAGCGATTAGTTTTTTTGGCCGAAATACATCCTACCTTGCGCTGGTGCGATATTTCTAAACAGAAACTCAACAAGTTGGTCGAAAACTTGTGTAATTTTAAACTAGAAGTAAAAGGAAAAACCACTTTCAAGGAAGAATTTGTGACTTGTGGGGGTATTTCGTTGGAAGAAGTGGAAGCCAAAAACATGGAAAGCAAGTTGGTGTCGGGTTTGTTTTTTGGGGGAGAAGTGTTGGACATAGACGGCATTACAGGAGGTTTTAATTTTCAGTCGGCCTGGAGTACCGCTTGGATTGCGGCCAATGAAGTGGCAAAGCGCGCTGTGCAACAGGTTTAAGAAACAAAGATGCGTCAATGCTTCAATCCGATTTCATAAAATATACCTTGAAGTTCAAGTTCGATGCGGGTACTTCGCGTGGCGTGATGCGCGAACGCGATACTTGGTTTGTGAAGCTTTGGGACGATGCCGAACCGCAAAAGGTAGGAATAGGAGAGTGCGCTCCCTTGCCAGGATTGAGCATCGACAACCTATCTCTACTCCAAGAAAATATACAGCGAATTGCCAAAAGTTTTTCCAATTCAAAAGAGTTATTGCTTCCTCATTTTCAGCAAATTGCATCTAGTTTGGAGTTCTTTCCTGCGCTTCGTTTTGCATTCGAAACCGCAATTATGAATCTGAATCTTGGAGGAAAAAGGACGATTTTTGAAAATGATTTTACGACTAAAAGTGCCCCTATAGCCATCAACGGACTAGTGTGGATGGGCAACAAGTCTTTTATGCTGAAACAAATAGAAGAAAAATTGTTGGAAGGTTTTTCATGTTTGAAGCTTAAAATTGGGGCGCTCGATTTTGAAACCGAAAAAGATATTCTTGCTTCGATACGCCGTACCTACTCTGCCTCAGAGATAAGCATAAGGGTAGATGCAAACGGTGCATTTTCAGCTACAGAGGCTTTGGGAAAGCTGAATCAACTTTCAGATTTTCACATACATTCGGTGGAACAGCCCATAAAAGTGGGGCAGTGGGAAGAAATGGCAAAACTGTGTGCACTTTCACCCATTCCCCTCGCCCTCGACGAGGAGTTGATAGGGGTGTATGGCACACAAAAAAACAAGCTTTTAGATTACATCAAACCTCAATACATAATCTTGAAGCCAAGTTTGCTTGGGGGTTTTGCCATGTGCGACGAATGGATTTCGTTGGCTGAAAAACAAAGAGTGGATTGGTGGATAACTTCGGCATTGGAATCAAATATTGGCTTGAACGCTATTTGCCAATACACATACGAAAAAACAAGCCATAAACGCGAAATGCCTCAGGGTTTGGGCACTGGTTCGCTTTACCACAACAATATAAAATCGCCGCTATGTGTCCAAAAAGGACATATTTACTATGACCCAAATGGCCATTGGGGTACTACTCATTAGCGGTTTTTTTCAAGGCATTCGAAATACAGTAAATGCCCAATGCGACCATTGGGATACTCAAAATTTGTCCCATGTTTAGCGGCAGGCCATTTTCAAAAGCAACCTGGTTTTCCTTCAAAAATTCGTAGCCAATGCGCAACGAAAAAAGGTAGGTACAAAAAATACCAAAAAGAAGTCCTGTTTTGTGCTTTAAATCTGTTTTCAAATACAAATACCACAGTACCAAAAACAGCATAAAAGTGCTGATGGATTCGTACAATTGTGCAGGGTGGCGTGCCACCAATGGATAATGCTCACTGTCTTGAACAAATATAAAGCCCCAAGGCAAATCGGTGGGTCTTCCCACAATTTCCGAGTTCATCAAATTGCCCAACCTGATAAGAGAGCCACACAATGCCACCACTATCACAATACGGTCTAAAATCCACAAATAGGTAATCCCTTGTGTTTTTTTGCTAAAAATATACAAGGCAAGCAATATGCCCACCGTAGCGCCGTGGCTAGCCAAACCGCCGTTCCAAACTTGCAGTATTTCAATAGGATGTGCTAAATAATACTGCGGTTCGTAAAAAAAACAATGCCCTATTCGCGCGCCCAAGATGGTGGCAGAAATCATGTAAAAGGTAAGTTTGTCCAGTTCTTCGGTAGTGCGCCCGTCGCGTTTGAAAATGTCGAGCATGATGTAGTGCGATAGAATAAATCCAAGCGCGAAAAACAAGCTGTACCAGCGCAAAGCCCAAAAGCCAAGGCTGAAAATTTCGGGCGAAACATCCCAAGTTATATAACCGAACATATACAGAAATTAATGTGGCGTAAACTTAGGCAAAATAGCCAAAACGACTCTGTATTTTGAAACAGATTGAATATCAGGAAAAGTATTTGATGTGTTTAATGACAAAAGAATTTTTTTGTGAGGCGTGTATGCCTTGGGCTAAATCGGTTAATTTGTAAATTAATCAAAATCACATCAAAATGGCTTCATTCGACATCGTAAACAAAGTGGACATGCAGTTGCTAGACAATGCCGTAAACACCACCAAAAAGGAAATCCAAAACCGATACGATTTTCGTGATTCGAAAACTGAAATAGAGCTTGACAAAAGTGGCCTCAAAATTCAATTGACTACAGACAATAGCATGAGAATTAAAACAATAGAGGATATACTTTTGACGCGTGCTGTCAAACAAAACATCGACGGAAAATGCTTTGATTTTACGCAAGAAGACTACCAGTCTGGGGCATTGATAAAAAAGGAAATTAAAATCAAACAAGGCATTGAAAAAGAAACGGCCAAAAAGATAGTGAAGCTAATCAAAGACTTGAAACTAAAGGTAGAACCTGCCATTATGGACGAACAGGTGCGAGTGAGCGGAAAAAAATTGGACGAGCTGCAACAAGTTATCCAGTACCTACGAACTGCCAATCTTGAAATTCCCGTTCAGTTTGTAAACATGAAAAGCTAAAAGTGTTTCTGTACTGCCCATCTTGCTTGCCTACTCAATATTTTTCTCGCCAATTGCTGTCAATGTTATATTTTTGAACGGTAAAAGAAAATATTTTGAAGAATATCAACCTAAAAGCTGGCATTATCATTTTTGCCACTATTGTACTTAGTTCCTTTTCGTTTTATGGCTACCAGGTGTTGTTTGCACCCAATATTTTGCTCGACAAGCAAGAATCATATTTGTACATACCCACTGGGGGAACTTTTGAAAGCGTAAAAGATTCTTTGGAAAAAAATGGTGTTTTACACGACCGTCTTTCTTTCTTGTTTTTGTGCAAACTGAGCGGCTATGTGCAAAAGGTAAAACCTGGCCGCTACTTGTTGAATTCGGGCGACAACAACTGGAACACACTGAAAAAATTGTACGCTGGTAGGCAAGATCCTGTGCGCATCACTTTTCATAACATACGGTTGAAAAATGAGTTTGCCGAAAAAATGGGTGCCAAACTGGAGTTTACCAGCCCAGAACTTTTGGCTAAAATGGCCGACAACCACTATTTAAAAACATTCGGGCTAGACACTTCCAATGTGATGTGCCTTTTTGTACCCAATACCTATGAAATGTATTGGAACATAACAGCCGAAACTTTTATGGACAAAATGTTTCAAGAATACGAGCGTTTTTGGACTGAAGCCCGAAAAGCTAAAGCTGACAGTTTGGCTTTGACTCCCCAACAAATATTTATTTTGGCCTCGATAGTTGAAGAAGAAACAAAACAACAGGAAGAAAAATCGAGAGTAGCTGGCGTGTATTACAACCGCTTCAAAACGGGCATGAAACTACAGGCCGACCCTACGGTGAAATATGCGGTGGGCGATTTTACGCTAAGAAGGATATACGAAGGACACCTGAACAATACTTCACCTTACAACACCTACAAGTACTTGGGATTCCCACCCGGCCCTATCTGTTTGCCAAGTGTGAAAACAATCGATGCTACTTTGAATGTGGAAAAGCACCAATACCTCTTTTTCTGCGCCGATATTGCAAAGCCCGGCTACCACAAATTTACCAAAACGTTTGGCGAACACGTGGGTATAGCCAACGAATACCGTAGCGAGTTGGACAAGAGAAAGATACAATAGCCTATGTTTCAGCACGATATTCAACTAAGGGTACGATATGCCGAAACCGACCAAATGGGTTTTGTGTACTACGGCAACTATGCTACTTATTTCGAAGTGGCAAGGGTGGAAACCTTCCGTCATTTGGGATTTAGCTATCGAAGTATGGAAGAAAGTGGAGTGATGATGCCTGTATCAGAGTATCATTCCAAATACGTTCGCCCAGCTTTGTACGACGATTTGCTCACCATCAAAACCTACATCAAGGAAATGCCCTCAAAGCGTATCAAATTTGACTACGAGGTATTTAATGAAGCAGGAATATTGCTCAACTTGTCCGAAACATCTTTGGTTTTTGTGAACAGCCACACCAAACGACCATGCCAAATGCCTGAGGCTTTTCAAAATATGTTGAAACCTTATTTCGAGAAGCGATGAAAATGTCAAAGACGGTAAGGAAGACGCTGAAACAGTTGGCTTTCAGGAAAATGTCCAAGACCAGTACTACAACCACTCTCGACTTTCTGATTCTGTTTTTCAAAAAAATTCAGGAAGACAATATCAGTTCCAAGGCCAATGGCATGGCATTCAATTTCATGATGGCCATTTTCCCCGGTATCATCTTTCTTTTTACGCTTATTCCGTATTTCCCCATAGACGATTTGCAAGACCAAATTTTGACCTTCATGGAAGGAGCGATGCCCAGTTCTATTTATGAGTTGTTGCAGGAAACCATTTCCGACATCATTAGCAGGCAAAGGGGCGGGTTGCTTTCTTTTGGTTTTCTTTTTGCCTTGTATGCGGCCATGAATGGCACCGTTTCTATGATGTCGGCATTTGACGAATGTCACAATTCAAGAGCAAAGCGCAGTTTTATATCCATGCGTTTGGTGGCGTTGTTTATTACCATTATCAATGCTTTGGTGCTGATAGTGTCGGTAGCTATGCTTTTGGCTGGCGAACATGTGTTGGATTATTTGTACAGTTTTCACCAAATAAGTGCATTCAACTATTTTATACTCATGTTGTTGCGTTATATTACCGTCATTGTCTCTTTCTTTTTTCTGACGGCATTTATTTATTACATCGCACCTTCGGTACAAACGCGCTGGAAGTTTTTTTCATTGGGTGCTTTTGTGGCGACTGTGCTCAATATCTTGGTAACCATTGGCTTGTCTATTTACCTAAACAATTTTGCTACCTACAACAAGTTGTATGGTTCTATCGGGACGATTATCGCCTTGATGTTGTGGCTTTACCTCACTTCTGTTGTATTACTGATTGGTTTCGAGATAAATGCTATCATGGAAGTGTTGCAGAAAGAAGAGAAGAAATAATTTAGTTGGAATAATTGGCTAAAAAGGAAAATACCCTATTTTTGCACTCCCAATTTTCAGAGAGATGGCAGAGTGGTCGAATGCGGCGGTCTTGAAAACCGTTGACTGTCACAGGTCCGGGGGTTCGAATCCCTCTCTCTCTACAAAGCCGTTTCATTAATGAAACGGCTTTTTGCATTAATAAAGTCAATATTTCAAATACGGCTTTGAATTTATAAGACAACCCCCTTCATTTTATATTGATTGCTACACTCGAACTATTTACTTTTGTCCATGCAATTTTCTATAGGCCATTTTTTGATTGTGGGGTTGGCAAGTCTTTCGGCATCGGCCATTTCTCTTTATTTTCTCATTCCATTTCTTGAAAAGAAGGCTTTTCTCGATGTGCCCAATTCCAGGTCTTCACATACCAAAATAACCCCGCGAGGCGGTGGAATAGGGGCTTTAATAGGAGTTTTCATCGGGACTTTCACTGCTTTTTTACTTGATATTCCTTTGCCGCATTACACCTTTTTTGTTGGGCTTTTGCTAATGGCCATAACCAGTTTTGCAGACGATAGAAAAAGTTTGCCCGTTATAGTACGATTGGCGGCTCATTTTTTGGCGATAGGTATGGTGCTGTATCATACAGGAGGTTTGCAAAGGCTTCCTTTTCCTTCGCCGCTGAATATTGAGTTGGGTTGGGCGGGATACCTCATCACCGCTATTTGGATACTTTCGGTCATTAATTTTTTCAATTTTTTAGATGGTATAGATGGATTTGCAGGCTCGCAAGCCATGGTGGCGGGCATTGCCTATTGTGCCGTTTTGTGGGGCGATAGTACCGCTATAGTTTCGGCTTGCATCGCTTTGGGTGCTTTGGGTTTTTTGTTTTACAATTGGCACCCCGCCAAAATTTTCATGGGCGATGTGGGTTCGGTGTCGCTCGGTTTTGCTTTTGCCACCTTGCCTTTTTATGCACATCAACAAATAGGAGCAGAGGGTGTGGTGTATTCTACTGCCATTTTTCTGTGGTTTTTCTTGGCCGATGGTGCATTCACACTCATTCGCCGCACAATCAATAAAGAAAAGATATGGGAAGCTCATCGCAGCCATTTGTATCAGCGTTTGAACAAATCGGGTTGGGTACACGACAAAGTAGTGACCTTGGTTATGGTGTTTGCCATCATTTCGGCTAGTGTGCAGGTTTATTTTTTTAAGCAAGGCTGGGTGCTAAACTGGTGGAGCGCCGCCCTTGGACTTAGCCTATTTTTGGGCTATGTGGCCTTTGTGTTTAATAAAGAAAAAAAGGCATCTTGATTCATATTTGTTTTTGGGTGATTTTCGTCTTTAATCAAGCAAACTCATTTTATTAAGTCGTTAGCCAATATTAATAACAGAAAGCAGATTATACAGACGAAAAAAGTTTAAACTTTGTAAGATCTTATCCAGTTTAAATTTTTGTAAAAAATGGCTAAAGCAATTCCATTTGATACGCTAGCTTACAGCAAGAAACTTATTTCTGTCGGCTTTACTTCTCAACAAGCAAAGGTACAAGCCGAAGCTTTGGCTGAATTAGTGAATGATAAACTTTTCACAAAAAAACTTAAGTGAAATGGAATTGCGCCTAACTCTTCGTCTAGGTGGTATTATGGGTGCAAGTATTGCAATCGCTGCTGCATTAGTCAAGCTTCTTTAATTTATTTTGTGTCCCTTTTAGGGGTTTTTTGTATTTAATTTTTTCAATCACACTGCCTGTAAGCACTTATTTTTTTATGCTTAGACACTTTAAACAATCGTGTTTAAGTATATTTTCCTACTTCGCCACAATACTTGAAATGCTGTCGCGGGTTTTGTGTGGTAACTCAAAACCTAGTTTTTTGTTCATTTCGCCTGTGTCAACCACAAAAGAATCGGTGAGTTTTTTCAGTTTTTCGCTGTTAATAGGTATGAAAGAAAATTTGTCGCCCAATTTCGCCAATAGGCGCACTATGCTTTCGGGAATGGAAAAAGTACGGGCTTTTTTCTGCAGTTTTTTCGCGATAATCTCAATAAGTTCTACCGTGCTTATCGCATCTTCGTTCGAAATGTTGAGGGTAAAAGAGGGGCGTTGTTCTTCCAGCAGTTTTAGGAATATGTAGGAAAGATTTTCCACCGAAAGATAGGAGCGTTTGTTTTGAAAAGCTGCCAAAGGGTAGGGTGTTTCTTTTTCTACAAATTGTACCAAATCGGCCAAATTGCCTTTTACATTCGGTCCATAAATCAAACAAGGTCGAAGTATGTAGTGCCGCTTTGTCAGGGGCAAAGGGTGGTTTTGGATATACTTTTCGGCTTCTCTTTTCGATTTCGCGTATGGCGTAGTGGGTTCACCCAAATCATCGGCATTGTGCACATAGGTTTTGTCGTCGCCCACAGCTTTGATTGTGCTCAAAAAAATGAAGGTAGAGGCATTGGATCGTATGAATGCATCGAAAATTTGCTTAGTCATTTCGAAGTTTACCTTATAATATTCCTTGTCTTCGGTCGTGTTTTTGGTGTCATGGGCTTTGCCTGCAAGGTGAATAATAGCGTCTATCTTATAGGCATCTAATATCCAGGAAGTATATTTCGATTGTGTTATCCAAGTTATGCGTTCCGAATCGGTTTCGCCTTTTCTTCGGGTCATGGCATATACATGGTGCTTGTCGTTGTGGGCAACGAAATATTTCAAAAAATTTTGTCCAACAAAACCTGTCGCACCTGTCAGGAGAATGTTCATGCCTTAACAATACTAAAACTAAATTTCATCTTTTGTCCTTACACAGAAAGTTCTTGATTTAGATTTGTTATGTTAGACTTAGGGTAATTGCTGAAAAAATGGTTTTGAGTATAAAGCCCAATCGGTGGCTGATTGGGCTTATGTGAGTTAGAGAGTATAAATTAAGTTAAAACTAGGCTAAAATCCTAATAGGGTCTTCCAAAAGCGCTTTCAATGTTTGAAGGAATGCAGCACCTACGGCACCATCTACCACGCGATGATCGCTTGTTAGGGTTACTTTCATCATATTGCCTGGCACTATCTGACCGTTTTTCACCACGGGGATTTGGCGAATGGCGCCAACTGACAATATACACACTTCGGGTTGGTTCAATATGGAACTGAACGATTCGATACCAAACATGCCCAAGTTGGAAACAGTAAAAGTATTCCCTTCCCAGTCTTTAGGTTGTAGGGTTTTATTTTTGGCTTTGCTGCCCAATTCTTTTACACTCGCCGAAATTTGGGTGAGGGATAGCGTGTCGGCAAAACGAACCACTGGTACAATAAGACCATCTTCTACAGCTACGGCTACTCCTATGTGCACATGCTTGTTGTAGCGTATTTTGTCGCCAAGCCATTGTCCGTTCACTTTGGGGTGCTTGTGTATGGCTATGGCTACGGCTTTGATTACAATGTCGTTGAAAGATATTTTGGCTTCTGCATAGTCGTTCATGCTTTTGCGCGCATCTATGGCTTTGTCCATGTCCACATCTATGGTCAGACTGAAATGCGGAGCTGTGAACAAACTTTCAGACAAACGGCGGGCAATAGTTTTGCGCATATTGTTTACTGCCACTTCTTCGTAGCTTTCCGTTCCAGATATAGTTGGAGTAGTAGGGGTTTGAGTGCTGGCAGCTGTTTTGCTTGCCGCAGGAGCAAAGCTTTCCACATCTCTTTTAACGATACGGCCATTTTCGCCGCTGCCTACTACCGCCGTCACATCAATGCCTTTTTCTTGTGCCAATTTTTTGGCCAAAGGTGATATTTTGGTGCGGCTGTCGGAATTGCCTGCCGCCACTGCGGAACTAGAAACCGAAGCAGGAGCCGATACGGTTTCCACTTGTTTGGGTTCAGTTTTGGCCGCTTGGCCATTATTTTTGGGCGAAGAAGAAAGGAGAGGAGTGTAGTCAACTCCTTGCTTGCCTACTACCGCTATGATGCCATCTACTGGCACGGCTTTACCTGCTTCAACGCCTATGTATAATAGTACGCCGTCTTCGTAAGACTCCAATTCCATAGTGGCTTTGTCGGTTTCTACTTCGGCCAACACATCGCCAGCTTTTACTTTGTCGCCCACCTTTTTTACCCAAGCGGCAATAACGCCTTCGGTCATGGTATCGCTCATTTTGGGCATTCTAATTACAGTTGCCTCTATGTGCGAAGTATCGGCATCGGCGGCGGCCTGTGTAGCAGGTGGTGTTTCGGCTACAGCAGCAGGAGCAGCCTTGCCACCTATTAGCGCACTTATGTCTTCTCCCTCTTTTCCAATGATGGCAATGATGGCATCGACCGGAACTGAGGCTTTTTCTTCAACACCTATATACAAAAGAGTGCCATTTTCGTACGATTCTAACTCCATGGTCGCCTTGTCGGTTTCCACTTCGGCTAAAACGTCGCCTGCTTTTACTTTGTCACCTACCTTTTTAACCCACGATGCGATAGTCCCTTCGGTCATAGTATCGCTCATCTTGGGCATTTTGATTACTTCAGCCATTTGTATTTTTTTTGAACAGTCAAAAATAAAGTTATTGTTAGTTTATTCAAATTGGAATGTGAAATTACTTGCTTCCGAGTTATAATTCACCACCTTAAAATCATTTCCTTGGTATAAATGCTATTTTTACCTTTCGTCTTTCAAAAATAGTGGCATGAAATGGCTTATTCTTTTTTTGGTGTGTGTATGCTTTCAGGTTGTATTTGCCCAATCGCCTCCCTATTCTTCCAAAAACAAAAAGGCCATAGTCCAGTACGAAATGGGCAAAAGGTTTCTTGCCCTCCGAAAATTCAACGAAGCCATTTTTTGTTTTGAAAATGCTGCGGAAAAAGACAAGCGTTTTGTAGAGGCTTATATTGCTTTGGCAGGCTGCTATCGCATTTTGCGCGACGATAGCAAGGTGAAAATCTATCTGTTATCGGCCTTTAGCTTAAAACCAAACATGCCTGAAAATGTGTACGAATATTATTTTTTAGCTTCCCTGTTGATGAAAGAAGGGGACTACCCAAATGCTGCCCGCTACTTGGATCAATTCTTTTCTTACCACCCATCCGACATGCGTGTCATTCCTTCTGCCAAGCGAATGCTGGCAAACTGCCAATATGCCCAGCAGGCTATTAAAAATCCCTTGAAATTTTCGCCCGAGATTTTGCCTAGTCCCTTGAATCGTTTTCGAAACCAATATTTTCCCTCCCTCACCGCCGATGGTCAATTTTTGCTCTACACGGTTCGCAACCCTACAGGCATGAATGAACAAGAAGATTTGTACTTTTCCGAAAAATGGAAAACAGGCTGGACCGTCCCGCAGCAAGTTTCCACACGCATCAATACCAAGGAAAACGAAGGGGCGGCTACCATTTCGGGCGATGGTAAAACGATGGTTTACACCTATTGTACCCCCACAAACGGATGCGATTTGTACATCACCAGAAAGGTGGGGAAAGAATGGACACAGCCTGCCAGCATAGGCAGCCAAATAAATACACGTTTGTGGGAATCGCATCCCGCACTCTCGGCCGATGGCCGTACGCTTTACTTTGCTTCTGAAAGAATGGGCGGCTTTGGCAAAGAAGACATTTGGGTGACCGAAATAGACAGCAGCAACAATTGGAGCAAACCTGTAAATCTTGGGCCTTCTGTTAATACAGTCGACAGTGATTACACGCCATACATTCACCCAAACGGTACATCGCTGTATTTTTCATCACGTGGCTGGCCAGGCATGGGAGGCGCCGACCTCTTTTGGTCAGAAAAGAAAGGCGATTCTGCCTGGTCAGTTCCTCAAAACCTGGGTTATCCAGTCAATACCTTTGCCGATGAACTGGGCCTTGCGGTTTCGTCCGACTTTTCGGTTGGCTATTTTTCAAAAGATGTGGCAGATAACCAAGGAAGGTACATTTCTATGCTCTATTCCTTTCAAGTACCTGAAAGCATGAAAAGCGAAACAAGGTGCATATACTTGAAGGGCAGAGTCTTAGACGATAGCACGGGCTTTCCCCTAAAAGCAAAGGTGGAATTGGTCAATTTGCAGACTGGGAAAATAGAGCAAAATGTTTTTTCTGATGGGCAGAATGGCAGCTATCTCTTGGTGGTTTCCAGCAAAAAAAACTATGGTCTTTTTGTGTCGGCCTTGGGGTATGTATATCAAAGTTTACATTTCAACAGCAGCGAAGAAGCTATTGACAACCAGGAATCGTTCGATATTCGGCTCAAACCCCTCAGACAAAATGCCCAAACGGTGCTACGGAATTTGTTTTTTGAGTCGGGAAAATACACCTTGGACAGTGCCTCGGTCACCGAACTTTTAAAACTGGTAAAACTCGTACAAGACAATAAATTGAAGATAGAAATCTCGGGCCATACCGATGATGTGGGCAGCCCACAGGAAAACAAAACCTTGTCGGAGAAACGTGCCGAGGCTGTTTTTTTGTTTTTACTTCAAAATGGGATTGAAAAAGACAGGCTACGATACAGGGGCTACGGCGAAAGCAGACCCTTGGAAGACAATTCCAGCGAAGCAGGCAAGAGAAACAACCGAAGAATTGAAATTAAAATTCTGAATTAGGAGGGATAAAAGTGTTTTTAGTCAATAAATTAATTGTCTTTTTGTTGATGTGTCGTCCTGAAAAAAGTTGTCAGATTTTTTCAAGGCAACGATGGATTTACTCAAAGTAAATCCATCGTTTCTTACTCAACCTATTCTGCTTGTGTTAAATCTTCCAGATTGGCAATTGGAGCATCTCTCTTGACAGCATTAACCCCATTCTCGCATGCTTGAACGCTAGAATACATTTCACTCTTAGCAAGAGTTTCCCCGTTGCCCGCAACTTGTACAAAATATGGTTGTTCTTTTGAAGACGACTTGCGTTCAAAATTTTTGTCAGCAATGTTCTTTTTACTGCTTTCTATGCCATTTTTTGCTCCCTGTTTTGAGACATAAGTTTCGCTACTGCTCAGAATAACTTCGCCATTTACGGCAGTTAGTACCCATGAAAATTCAGAATTAGCAGTTTTTTTCAAAATATACTTAGGATTCTTAACCATTTTAATTAAATTAAATATTTGATATTGCTTCCTGAAAATCAGTTACGACAAAGCAAGTTATTGTTGCCGAGGGCATTCTTAAAAATAAGTTTTGGATGATTTTCTAAACCTATAATAAGCTAAATGGCATCAAGGCAATGTTGACAAGACACGCCACCTATTCATGTAAAAAAGATACCTTAATAAAGCAAACAGCACCCCAACGCTTGTCGCATTTTTTGAATTTTGTCAGCTCGTAATTGTTAAATGAATAAATTGAAAAGTTAATAAACTACTAAATTGTCCTTGTTTTACTATTTTTAACAAATCTAAATATTTATGAATACTATTTTAGTTGCATCTTGTTGCAACTTTATTTATGAGAATGTGAGGTTTAATAAATAGTATTTTATACTTAGAAGAGTACAATCCTAAAAGCGAAAAAGACCATTGATTTCGAATGGTTCAGTCCGATGGAGTGTGAAAAAGAATTAGCAAACAGGTGCTATTCTTTAAGTAATCAGCACAATTCCTTTGCCAGTGCTACTGCTTTTTGGAGTCCTGCGGTATTTTTTCCACCTGCCGTGGCAAAGAAAGGCTGTCCGCCGCCACCGCCTTCAATTTCTTTCGCCAAATTTCGAACTATTTCTGTAGCGTTTATGCCTTTTGAATCGACCAAATTGTCGGAAAGCATTACGGCTAATTGGGGCTTCTCGTTCACGATGGTGCCCAGCACACAAAACAGGTTGACGGGGTATTTGCTACGCAACTGAAAAGCCAAAGTTTTTAGCGCATCTGCATGGGGAACATGCACGGTTTCTGCCAAAAAGTGCAGGCCGTTTTTGTCTTGTACCTTGTCAAAGAGTTGGTTGCGCAGGTTGTTGAGGTTTTCGGTTTGGTATTCTTCCAGTTTTTTGTTCAGGATGTTGCGCTCGTCCAACAGTTCTTGCAGAGATTGGTGAATACTGAAATCATTCTTCAACCTTATACATTCGACCCAAAACAATTAGGCAAAGTGGAATAGAAAACTAGTTAATTATTGACATACACCAATAAAAAACATCAGCAAGAAAATCTACCGCGTCCTGTTTTAGAAGTTAATAAATATGTTACTCACCAAGGTTTCTCGAATGTCTCTTTTGTGAACTGCTTGTATTGCTCTTTGAATAAAGTAGTTGTGTTATTCTTCAAGGATAGTTGATTCTTTTCTCCAAAAATATTTGATAAAATAGCAATTGGAGTTAAGAAGAAATAAAAAAAGATAGAAAGAATAATGTTGGGTATAATAAGACTAAGTATCCACGTCAATTTCATCCATAGATAATGTATTTTCTTAGCTAAATAATTGGATAATAGCCCCAATATGCCTACTGCCAAAGAGATAATTAGAGCCCATTGTGCATGGATAACAATATAGACAAGCAACATGCCCAAAGTTATCACTAATACAGTTTTAATAGGTTCTGATTTGATGTGTTTTACATTCATGAGCTTTAAAATAAAGTATAGATAAAGGGTGCAATAGCACTGCTTCCTCCAAAAACGATTAGTATTCCCAACAGTAATAGCACAATGATTATTGGTGCTAACCAGAATTTTTTACGCTCCTTCATGAAGAGCCAAAGATCACTTAGAAATTCCATTGTATGTAACCCTTAATAGGCTGTTTTGTCATTTAATTGTAAATATAGATAATTTGCTATTTTTTTATTCACTAAGGCGTTAGGGTGTTTATCGTCATCTGACAATATATAGTTTTTTTTGTTTTTGCTATAATCAGCTACCGAATTTGTTAGTAAGAAGGTTTTTATGTCACTCTTTAGCATTTCATTTGTAAAATAGTCTAAAGAGAAATAGGAGTATAACCAGCTTTTGTCATCATTCCATATGAATACATACATTTTGATGTTTTTCTTGGCTAGAATCTCTTTCGATTTTTTGATTATTTCTATTGTTCTTATTAAATCATGTTTGGAGGGAAGCTTATTCGTGAAGAATTTCTTGTAAATATGTGAAAGCCTTATTTTCTCGTTTAATACGTGAGGTATTCTGTTTTTAAAAGGAATAACTTTTTCTAAACTCCCATTTACAATTTCATACATTGGCCCGTCTTGGTCCCAGCCAGAGTATCCTGCAGCTCTTGCAACGTGAAATGGTATGAAGCTGTAAATTGCTATTTTTTCGTTTTTACAACCTTCCATGTCTTTGGATATACGATTTTCTATAGTAGCTAACATTTGGTGTGGCCCATAACCATGAAAACCATAATTGAACACTTTGAATTTTCTGTTTACCAAATCGTTAAAATAAAATGGCAATGTAGATGTGTCTGGCAAACCCTCCCCGAAAGTAAATGAACATCCAAAAAATAAGACGCAATCTTTGGAATTAACATTTGAGTTGGGGGTGTGTCTTAATCGATTTTTTATCGTGTAAGATACGTCGTAAAGAACTTTACCTTCTATCTTTTTTTTAGAAGTGAAAACTCCGTCAGTTCTAACTCCATACCCCAGATATGGGTGTTCTGCCATATAATCATTATGTACATAGCTTCCAGATTCCTCAATTAATTTTTTGTCTTTTTTGAAAAAAAAACTTGCACATAAGTAGGACTCGTATAAAAAAAGTGCAATAAAAATAGCTGAAGTATTGTAATAAAGTACTTTTAGCGTGGAAGACTTTACATTTAACCCTAGGAATATCAGATAGGCAAATGTTATAAAAAATATCAATACCCACGAAAACTCGCTACAAAACTTGAATGAAATATACATTAAAGCCAATAAAAATAGTCCGACGATCAAGCTTTTAAGCCAGGTCGGATTATTTAATTTGTAGGTGTTCATATTTTACTACTAATCCATTTTAAACTTCACCATCCATTTTTCTTTGGATTGCCAGTCGGGTTGTTCTGTTTTGGAGTATACAAAATCACCGATTACCAAAAAGTCCATCTCGGTACTCATAAAACAACGGTAGGCATCATGAGGGGTGCAAACAATAGGTTCGCCTCTAACATTAAAGCTTGTATTGACAATAAGTCCATAACCAGTTTGTTTGTCAAAGGCATTTATTAATTCCCAATATTTTGGGTTGGTCTCTTTATGTACAGTTTGAATTCGAGCTGAGAAATCTAAATGCGTAACCGATTGAATATCACTTCGTTCGAAGTAAAGTCTTTCCCAAAGGGGAAGGTCATAATAGTTTGGTGGCAATTTTTTTCTCCTTTCATTCTTAACAGGTGCAACAATCAGCATGTAGGGTGAATCTGTATCTAGTTCAAAATATTCTGAAGATTTTTCGGCTAGAACAGAGGGTGCAAATGGCCTAAAACCTTCTCGGTACTTGATTTTTAGATTCAATTTCTTTTGCATTTCAGGATTTCTAGCATCACCTAATATGCTTCTGTTTCCCAATGCCCTTGGTCCAAATTCCATCCTACCTTGAAACCATCCTACTACATTTCCTTCTGCCAACTTTGATGCGATAAAATGGGTTAATTCTGCGAAGTTGGAATATTTAGTAAAGTTTGCCTTTACCTTTTTGTTCATCAGTTGAATTTCTTTTTCGGAATACTCTGGTCCTAGGTATGAACCGTCCATACTATCCGTTTTGTCGTTGATGAATCTTTTCTCCTCGAAATACATGTGGCTTGTTGCGAGGGCTGCACCCAAAGCACCACCGGCATCCCCTGCAGCGGGTTGGATATAAATGTCCTTAAAGATTTTTTGCTTGAGAAGTTTGCCGTTTGCTACACAATTGAGAGCAACACCTCCTGCCATACATAGAAAATCGGCATTAGTAATTCGTTTTGCTTCAACCGCCATTTTTATGACAATTTCCTCTGTCACAATTTGTATAGCCAATGCAAGGTTACAATGCTTCTGTTCTAATTCTGCTTCTGCTTCTCTACGTTTTAGACCAAATAGCTTCTCCCATTTTTTATCATGAACCATTCTCAAGCCAGTTGCATAGTTGAAATATGATTGATTGAGCCAAACTGATCCATCTTCTTTTATATCAACAAGTTCTTTTTTAATTAATTCTATGTACTTATGTGTTTCTTCGGATTCGGGATTACCATACGGTGCAAGCCCCATTAACTTGTATTCACCAGAATTGACAGTGAAGCCGATATAGTAGGTAAAAGCACTATAGAGCAAACCAACGGAATGAGGGAACTCCATCTCTTTGAGCATGCTAATTTTTTCTGCTTCCCCAAGACCAATCGACGCTGTGCACCATTCGCCCACACCATCAATGGTTAATATTGCTGCTTTTTTGTAAGGGGAAGGGAAGAATGCACTTGCGGCATGTGATAGGTGATGCTCAGGGAATAATAGTTTGACTTTTTTCTTGTCATAATTCCCTACTTCTTTAAGCCCATCAAATATTAACTTCTTCAAAAACATTTTTTCATTCAGCCAAACAGGAATAGCCTTTAGGAAAGAGAGGAGTCCTTTCGGAGCAAAGGCATA
>JBIKRJ010000092.1:0-9051 GCA_044349205.1 Cytophagales bacterium
CAATTGGTTACAATCGATCTCTCTCCTTTTATTGGTTCCATAGAAACTCCCTCCAACAATGCCGTTTCAAACACAGGTCTTCACATCACATCTAGCAGCGAAGTAAGCGTGTATTATGAAGTGCAAGGTATCCCCAACATTACTACAAACAATGGATACTTTACGCTGAATAACAGCGACATATTTGTATTGAAAGGAAATGATGCGTTAGGGAAAACCTTCTTTATTCCCATGCAAAATTTTTGGCGCAACCAGACTAGGGGCAATCTCGATGCTTGGGCTTCTTTTGACATAGTGGCCACCGAGAACAATACCCTCATAACCATCACTCCAACGCAAGCCTTGTTTGGAAATCACCCTGCCAACGAGGCTTTTACCATCACGCTTCAAAAAGGACAAACCTATTCGGCGCGCGCGCTTACCACCGTAGCCGCCGAAAGACCCACTGGCTCAAAAGTAGAATCGAACAAACCTATTGCCATTACCTACAAAGACGACTCGATGTTTCAAGGCAGTAATTGGGACATGGCTGGCGACCAACTTATTCCTGCCAACAACACCGGAACCGAATATATTGCATTGAAAAACTCAGCTTCTGGTTTTTTTACTGACCGACTATTTGTGACCGCTACCCAAAACGGGACGAAAGTCACGGCGGGTTCCGACACTTTTTTATTGGATGCCGGCGCAACCCAAAACTACCTTCTCACCGATTCCTGTATTTTTCTGCAATCCAATGCCCCTGTGTATGTGTTTCACATTTCGGCATTCAACAACGAACTGGGTGGGGCTTTGTTGCCCCCCGTTACCTGTACTGGCTCCAAACAGGTGGTTTTTGTACGATCGACCGACGAAACTTTTTCTTTAAACATTTTGGTGCGCGCGGGTGGTGAGGGAAACTTTACCCTGAACAGTTCAACCTCTATCATAACCGCTTCAAAATTTAAAGAGGTGAAAGGTGCAGAAGGCAAATGGAAATTTGCGCAATTGTTTTTAGAAGATGAAATTATACCCGAACAGGCATACACTTTAAAAAATAGCACTTCCGATTTTCACCTTAGTACACAAAATGGCGATTTGGTCACGGGCTTTCGCTACGGTTACTTTTCGGGTTATGGGTCTGTAAACCTTGGTAACGACCGAACCATTTGCATAGGCGACAGCACCGAATTAGATGCTGGCATCAACAAAGATTCTTATTTGTGGAGCACGGGCGAAACAAATCCAATCATTACCGTAAAAGATACAGGAAATTATTTTGTTGTAACTACTAAAAACACTTGCTTGTTCAGAGACAGCGTTACTGTCCAATTTTATCCCGAGTTTACAAGTCCCATTTTAGGAAACGACACTGCGGTGTGCGCCAACATTCATTTTCAAATTAAAACCATATCGAATTTCAATACTTATTTGTGGCAAGACAAAAGCACAAAAGAGAAATTTACCCCAACCCAAACGGGTGAATATTGGGTACGTGTAAGCAATGAATATGGATGTGTAAAATCTGACACCCTGCAATTTACCTCCTACCCCACTCCTGCACCCGCCATAGAATTCAGCGGCGACATAGTGGACTTGTGCAACAGCAGTATTATTGCATTGACAGCCACCCCCACCTTTGCCGCTTATTTTTGGCACAATGGTGACACCACCAAACAAATCACGAGCGAGAGAACTGCCGACGACACCTACCAAGTGACAGTAACTTCGGCAAATGGTTGTGTGGCCACCGCCAAAACACAAATCGATTGTTCGCCCTACATAAGCATTCCCAATGTCATTACCCCAAACGGCGACAACCTCAACGATATTTTTAGGATAAATAATTTTAAATCAGACATTTGGGAGTTGGAAATATACAACAAATGGGGTTCGAGGGTCTTTGATGCGAAGCCGTACCATAACGACTGGCAAGCTTCGGGTTTGCCCGAAGGAGTCTATTTTTACTCCTTGAAACATCTTGAAAATAGCACGGCTTACAAGGGCTGGTTACAAGTAATTCGATAAAAAAGTAAATTGCCGATGCTATAAAAAGCATTAAGGAAATGATTTTTATTTACTAAAAATGGAAAAGAAAAGAATACTCGTGCTGGTGCTGCTTTTGTTGGGCATGTTGTATATTTCCACTTTGACCTACGATGCCATAGATTACACGCTTGGCGTCTATTCGGAAGAAACGACTTTCGATAATACTTCCGACAACGAAACAGACGTTTCGCCCGAAGAACGCATCAAACAAAAAATCGAAGACGACATTTTCAACAACATTACGGCTTATTTGCCATTTGTTTTTGCCCTAAGTCTGACCTTCTACGTTTTTTACTTGCTGTTGAAAGAATTGGTAAAAAGTACCAGTTCTACCAAAAAATCTCGCTATATTGATTATTGAAAGATCAAATTAGCCAGACTACCCAATGGAACACCCAACACATTACGGCACCGTTTCGGAAGCATTGGAATACTTCCGAACGCAAGGTTATACAATAGACTTCAATCTGGAAGAAAACCTACTTGTTTTTGAAAAGGGAAAATTCAGTTCTAATGAATTCGAAATTATGGATGTTTTTCGATACGAGGGCAGTACCGACCCTGCCGATGAAGCTACCGTGTATGCCTTACAATCAAAATCAGGAATGAAAGGGGTGCTGGTAACTGGTTACGGAATGTCGTCCGACCTATTTTCAGAAAACATTCTTAGCAAAATTGGCAGGAAGTAAATTACGTTGAGGACAAGCGCCCTATCCTTAAATTGAACAAAAGTTCTATTTCTTTTTCTTTTTTCGAGCTTTTTGAAAGTCCTCGAAATCAGAAATTTCTTTCATAATTGCTTTCAAGTCTTTGGGCGCATCATTCGAAAAATCGAGCGTAGACTGATAATCTTCTTTGTCGAATGCCATGATGTTGATGGACGAGCCGACAAACTTTTCAATGGCTTCCAACAACGGTTTTTCTTCGGGACTACAAAAAGAAATGGCATACCCCTTTTCTACGCCCCTGCCAGTGCGGCCCACACGATGCACATAATTTTCGGGGATTTCGGGCAAATCGTAATTGACCACATATTCCACCTGCTTTATGTCTATTCCACGGGCACTTACATCGGTGGTAACCAATACTTTCACTTCGCCCGAAATGAATTTTTGCAAAGCCTCGATACGTTCTGCCTGTGGCTTGTCGCCATGAATAGTGACAGTTTTTATGCCTACTCTTTCCATTGCAGCAAAAACCCTTTCGGCTCTTACTTTCGTCCTGACAAAGACTACCATTTTGCTTGCAGGATTTTGGTTTACAATTCGTTCCAAAAAGAAGCGTTTGTCGTCCATTGCAATCATGGTCACCGAATGGTCTACATTTTTCGACACAGGGTTTTTGGGCGAAATTTGAATGCGGATAGGGTTTTTGACCAGCGAATAAGCCAACTCTTTAATTTCGGGATTGATGGTAGCCGAAAAAAACAAGGTTTGGTGGTGCTTGGGTAAAAACTTTTTCACGTCTTGAATGTCTTTCAAAAAACCCAAAGCCAACATTTTATCGGCCTCGTCCAAAACCAATATTTCGGTTTGGGTTATTTTTAATTGCTTTTGGTAAATAAGGTCGAACATGCGACCGGGAGTAGCTATCAACACATCTGTGCCATTTTTCAAATCGGCAATTTGATTTTCCTGCTCCAAACCGCCCACCAAGGCCACCATTTTCAAATGGGTAAAACGCGAAATAGAGACAAAAACTTCATGTATTTGAAGCGCCAACTCGCGGGTAGGCACCAACACCAAAGCGCGTGCACCTTCGTGCCTACGTGCGTTTAAAGCCAAAAAATGAATGATGGGAATGGCAAAAGCAGCTGTCTTTCCGGTGCCAGTTTGGGCAATGGCCATCACATCCTCGCCTTTCAAAATACTGGGAATTGCTTTGAACTGAATGTCGGTTGGGCGCTTAAACCCAAGTTCGGCCAAGCTTTTTTTTATGGGGGAAAGAATGTGGTAGTCTTCGAATTTCAAATTTCAAAAAAGTAAAAAGTTTTCATGACTCATAGCCGTCTTTGGGGTAAATGAACCAGTCTAAACGACCCAAACCCTCTGAGACCATTTTCCAAGAGTCTATTTCAAAAGAAATGCTGACAATACCAGCGGTGGGTATATTGCCAATAACCGTTTTGGTCAAAAATTCAGCATAATGTGTAAGACCAAGATTATGCCCCACAAGCAATACCTTTTCATACTTATCGTCTAGTTCGTTGGTAATGCGCAAAAGCGTGCGTGGCGAGGCCTCGTAAATATCTTGTTCGAAAACCAACTTTTCTTCCTCGTAAGGCAACTGTTCGCACACATATTGCGCAGTGAGTTTGGCTCTCTCTGCCGGACTTGAAATCACAAAATCGGGCTTAAAATGCTGTACATTAGCCAAACGCAATCCCATAAGGGGGGCATCGCGATAGCCCCTATTGTTCAAAGGACGATCAAAATCATTTCCAGCCATACCAGACCAATCCGATTTGGCATGACGCATTAAAACAAGTTGTTTTGACATGGGCAAAGACTAAGGAATCACGATTTAGCATTTTTTGGGCAGAAAAACACCATAAACCTCATGTACCTATGTAAAGAGGATGGAAAATAAGTCCCCCCCTTTTGCTCTTACGTCAATGTTCAGGTTATTTCAAAAGAAAGTATTGAACAGCTACGCCTAGCAATGACGCCCCCAGAATCACAACAGGTTCTTGCAACTTTTTGAATTTGAACAACAAAGCAGCGGTTGAAACCGCAATGACTACCGTAGGCCAATCGTGCAGGTTTCTTTTGGCCAAAACCAATACTGCCCCCGCAATAGCACCAATGGCCGCAGCCGTAACGCCATCTACAAAAGCTTTAATTGCAGGGTTTTTCCCATATTTTTTGAAGTACGGTGCAGGTAGGATGGTAAATAAATAACAGGGAATAAAAGTGGCCAAAGCCGCTACCGAAGCACCGGCAAAGCCAGCCGTAAGGTAGCCAATAAAACCTACTGTAATCACCACTGGTCCAGGCGTAATCATGGCAACTGCCACCGCATCTACAAACTGCTGCTCATTCAGCCATTGGTATTCTTTTACTACGCCGCCGTACAAAAAGGGTACTATAGCCAAACCACTCCCAAACACAAAGGCACCTGCCTTGGTGAAAAACCAAGCTATTTGCCACAATTTGGCATTGGTGGAAACTTGGGTGGGTATTTGCAATAGAACGGGCAACGCTATTGTTTTCAACGAACCAAACTTCCATTTAGGTGGGCTCTTCAATAACCAAATCAAGACACCACCTCCTATAATGAGCCACATATTTTCTTCTTCTGTAATAAAAGTAAAGACCGCCAAAACCAAGAAAATAGCCCACAACCAATAATCTTTGCCTATACTTTTGGAGATGAGTTTGTAGCTACCAATACTTATGATGCCAATGACGGAAGCGCCCACTCCATAAAAAATAGACTGCATTAGTGGCAATCCATCGAATTTGACATAAGCCCAGCCAATGGCCAAAACCATAAGAAATGAAGGTAAAACAAAAGCCAAACCAGCGAGTGTTGCGCCCAAAATACGGTAATGCACATAGCCTAAATAAATAGCCAATTGGGCAGCCAAAGGTCCTGGTGCTAATTGTGATAACGCCAATCCTTCTTTATATTCATCGTCCGAAATCCATTTTCTTTCCTCGACCAAATCGCGGTACATGTAACCGACCAAGGCTACGGGGCCGCCAAAACCCGTAGTGCCTAATTTCAAATAATAGATAATCAAGTCTTTGAGCGAATAATTGGGTTTGTATTCGATAATCATTTAATCTAATAAATGCGTGAATTAGTTGTTTTTGCTACTTGTGTGTTAACAGAAAAGCTTCCCAAGTACAATGTGCTTGGGAAGCCTGTTGAAATATTTAACTTTAACACATCTCTAACGAAAATTAGAATGAGTACCTTACATTAACACCATAGGTTTGAGGGTCGCCAAGTACACCTGCGTATTGACCTGCATTACCTCCCGCTGGCAACAATTGCTCAAAATAGTTTTGGTTCAAAATATTGCGTCCCCAAACAAAAGCCGACAAACCATTGGTGGCACGGAAACCAAGTCTGCCGTTGACGAGCGCGTAGCCATCTATGTTCAAATAAGCAGAGGGGGTAGGACTAGAGGAGAAAGACGTACGGTAGAAAGCATCCAACCCAAGGAAAAACTTGCCTTTTTGACCTACAAAACTTGCCTCATTGCTAGTAACCTCGCCACCCAACGTAACTGCCCACTTAGAAATACCTGGTAGTTCAGCTCCCGAAATATCTTTGAAGTTAAGCGAAACAGTCTTGCTTGGATTGTTGGGATCGGGCACGGTGGAGCCCGTTTCCTCCAATGGAAGAGGTGCATTCGTAAATTTAACATATTTGGCATCGGTGTAGGCCACTCCCAAATTAAAGCTTAAGTGTTTGCCTACTTTGGCCGAACCGTCCAATTCCAATCCCTGCACGCTTACCTTTTCAGCATTGGCCAAATAGCCACGGTTTACACCCAGTTCTGGCGATTGTACATTGGTCTGAAAATCATCTATGTTGGTTTGATACGCAGTCAAATTCAATATAGTATTTTGAGTTGGAGAAGACTTCACACCTACTTCGAAATGTGTCACGTATTCAGGTTTCACTGTGGCAAGCTCCACATTGGGCGTTCCATCGGTTTTGGAAGGGAGCCCTGCTACATTTACCCCAATGGGTTTGTAAGCAGTAGAATAGGTAGCATAGGTATTCAAACGGCTTGAAGGTTTGTAAGACACCGTCAAAATTCCACTCAAATTGGTGTTGTCGGCACTTGTATTGAACGATTGGTTAGTGTACACCTTTTTCTGAATCGCGATTTGGGCCGCCGTCGGATTTGCTGGACCACCAAACGTTTCCCTAATGTAATCGACTTTTTTCTGGTCATAATTGTAGCGAATACCGGGTTGTATGTGGAATCCTTTGAAAATTTCCCAGTCTATGTTGGCAAAAGCCGCTGCACTGGTAGAATTAATAGTGTTGTAAGTATTGGTGCCAAAACCTGCCAAGGCTGTTTTCCAATTGGCAAGTGTAGTTGCCGATGCTTTCGCAGGGTCGGTGTCGATGGAAAAACGCCATTGGTCTGCACCTGCTTGCTCTACTTGTACTGGCGCCGACCATACGCTTTGGTTAAGCGCAAACAGTCCCACTACGCCACTGATTCGGTCAGTAATATTTCCTGCATATCGTAGCTCTTGCGAGGTTTGCTCTTGTCGCGAAGTAGCTTGTGACTTTTGCAAAACCGAAAGCCCGGTAAAATCTCGGTCATTGGATGGATTCCAAGTCCAAAAATTCCAGGCGGATGTCGAGGTCAAAATACCGCGTCCAATTTTAAAATCAGCGTTCAAAGATGCACCTCCAATGTCGTTGTGAGACTTCCAAGTCGTATTTTGGTCTACCACCCTGTCGAATGGGTTGCTGCTGGGCAACTGGTAATTCAAGTCGGCAATGATGTTGTTGAACTGTCGGTAAGCCGCCCTATTGGTAGGTGCCACCCCCGCTATCACCTGTGCGTATCCTTCTGGCACAGAAGAGTTGAAATGACCTGTCAGGTTGATTTTGATTTTGCTTGTAGGCGTATAGAGCAACTGGGCACGTATTCCTTGATTATCGAGATTATTAATCCACTTTTGGCTGTTGACATTGTAGATAGTACCATTGCGTTTCGTACCTGAAAATGAAACCCTGGCTGCCAATTTTTCTTTGATGATAGGGCCTGTCACAGAGCCTTTGGCCTGCACGAAGTTAAAATTGCCGTAGCTCACTTCCATGTTGGCGCCAGGCTTGAAGCTTGGGGCACGGGTTACTACATTGAAAGCTCCCGCCGTGGTGTTCTTGCCGAAAAGAGTTCCCTGTGGGCCTCGCAATACCTCGACTCGTTCCACGTCCACAAAATCAAGCGCCGTGATGGCGGCACGCGCATAATACACACCGTCTATGTAGTACCCCACACCTGGGTCAATGCCATCGTTGGTTAGACCAAAAGTAGAACCCAAACCACGTATTGTCAGTCCAGAATTGCGTGGATTAGATTGGTACAATTGTACGGTAGGTGTAAGCTCTTTCAAACGGTTTACATTGAAAGCACCCGCATCTTCGGCCTTTTTCCCTCCTATCACGGTTACCGCAATAGGAATATCCTGCACAGCTTCCTCTCGTCGCCTGGAAGTCACTAAGACAGCATCGGTCTCGTTCACCTGAGGTGCCAGCGACACCGAAACATTCAGATTCCCATCCTCTACCAGATATTCTTTGGCACGATACCCTATGTAACTGATTTGGATGGTAATGGGCGAAGGAGAATAGGTTTTGATTTTAAATTCTCCATTGTCATCCGTTACCACGGCATTGGTCGAACCTTTTATTCCCACAACAGCCCCTACTACTGGTTCTGAATTGGTACTGTCGATGATTTTACCCCTTATTTCTTTAGGAGCATTTTGGGCCTGAGCCACTACTGCAAATAGCCAGAAAGCAATGAATAGAAATTTGTTTTTCATGGTGTTTAATATTTTAATATTCAATAGTTTAAATAGATTTATTGTCTTACCACTTTGCCCCTCTTCCCGGGGAAGACTTGATGCACATTACCACCATGCTACACCAAGCCCGCTTTTCAGCAGAGGGGCAAAATGGAGAAATACCTTTTGTTCACGTAAATGCTGGTGGAGGCACTCTAGGACGTAGGCAGGAAAATCAACAGCAAGGCGAGCTACAACAATACGGCTCTTCTTCTTGCTGATGATGGAAATAGTGGCCAAGCAAAAAATAGCTGGCGCTGCGACGAAAAGAATGTGTTTTCATAATTTCCCAATCAATTTATAGTTCCAACTTGGTCAGGTATTAGCACCTTGTTTGCTTTGGGTAGCAAATCGGTTGCCTTGAGTTCTAAGAGCCTGTTCTCTCCCTCACATCTTTATAAATCAACGGTGGTATTGATTCTGTCACCCATACTTGTTGAATGACGATGCAAACTTAGTAAATGAATATTTTGTT
>JBIKRJ010000093.1:0-9024 GCA_044349205.1 Cytophagales bacterium
ATCAGTTGCTCGCCAATGGCTTGCCTACAAAACTTTCAGAAGTGGGTTCGACTTTCTTTTTTCTTACAGGGAACTGCATTTTGTAGTTGCCTGGGGCGCTACCTTTAGGTACTACATAGAAGTCAGGGTCTTCAGTTTTTCTGAACTTTTTCATTTTAGACTTGCTAGCCGACATGTTTTTGTAGTTGGCGCTAGAAGTTAGGCTGTTCTCGCTTTTGGCTTCCTCGTCTTTCACTTCCTCTACATACTGGGTAGGATATTTTTCCAACTGTTTTTTCATGTAGTTAGCTTTATTAGGATGCTTATAGTTGTGAATAGAATAACTTGGGTCATTCATCACTTTTTGAGCATTTGCACTTTGTACTAGCATTACGACGCCAATTGCAATAAAGGTTTTCGCTATAGTTTTCATGGTAATAGAGGTTAATTGTTTACACTGCAATATTACGCCCAATAAAGTGGCGGGTGCCTCCTGTAAACTACGGGTTTTTGAAAAAAGAAATACTTAGCCCCAGCTACGTAAAAGTACGTAGTGAATTAATATCGGATAGATATAAATTTTGGATAAAACGATATATTTGTGTGTGGAATGGAGGAAACTACATATCGAAGAAGGTGCTTTTGGGAAAATTTGCCAGCGGCTCGATGCAAAAAAAACACGCTTGGATGCAAGTAGGCCATTGTCGGAAGCTTTTTTGCGCAGAACAAAAGAATCGCTGAATTTGGAATGGACATACAATTCCAACAGCATAGAGGGCAATACGCTCAATTTGCAAGAAACCAGGTTGGTGTTGCAAGAAGGTTTTACTGTGAAAGGCAAATCACTTAGGGAGCATTTTGAAGTGGTGAACCACCAAGAGGCCATCGAATTTGTGGAAAGTTTGATAAAGCCCAACTACGTATTGAATGCTGACGACATTTTATCGGTGCATAGCGTGGTATTGAATAAAATAGAAAAGGATTTTGCAGGCAGAATTCGCAATGGAGGAGTTAGAATTATGGGTGCAAATTTCACGCCTCCCAATGCGGCCAAGGTGTACGACCTGCTGAACGAGCTCATAGAATGGGTGCAATACGAAGGAAAAATGCTGCATCCTGTGGTGATGGCCAGCATTTTTCATCATCGTTTTGTGTGGATACACCCCTTTTTTGATGGCAATGGGCGCACTGTCCGTTTGTTGTTTAATTTGTTGCTTATGAAAGAAGGATATCCGCCAGCGATTATCCTCAAGAACGACCGCAAGAAATATTACGATGCGTTGAATCGTGCCAATAAGGGCGATTACAACAAAATAATTTTACTTGTAATGCAGGCCATGGAGCGGTCTTTGGATATTTATCTGAGCAATTTGGACGATGAAGCCAATGACTATCAGGCGATAAGCACTATTGTCAACGACTCGAATGTGCCCTATGGTCAGGAATATGTGAGTTTGCTGGCAAGAAGAGGAGAGATAGATGCCTTCAAAGAAGGCAATGTGTGGTTTACCTCTAAAAAGGCTTTGGTGGAATATATTTCCTCAAGAAAAAGAAAAAGGCATTTGGAATAAAATCTTTTACAAAAGACCCAATTCCAAAGCCTTTTTTACCATTTCGGCGGCGTTGCTCACTTTCATTTTTCGCAAAAGGTTCAGTCTATGGGTTTCTACTGTACGAACGCTTATGTGCAAATTGTCGGCTATTATTTTGTTGCTTTGGCCTTCCGATACCAGCTTCAATATCTCTTTTTCACGGTTCGATACCACCACTTCTGTCGCCATTTGAAGGGGTTCTTTGTGCGAAAGATTTTCTATCATGATGTTGGATACAGTAGAATTGAAATATTTACCTCCTTCAGCTACGGTGCGTATGGCCATTTCAAGTTCTTTTTCGTCGGTATTCTTCAGCAAATATCCTTTTGCCCCATTTTGGATGGCTTTCATGATGTAGTCAGGTTCTTCGTGCATAGATAGAATAATAACCTTTGTAAGGGGGTTCTGCTCGTGCAAATGCCGGAGTGCCTCTAATCCATTCATGCGGGGCATGGCAATGTCTACCAATGCCACATCGGGCATCGAGTCTTCGTACACATCTATAAGCTGTTCTCCGTCGGCAACTTCGGCTACTATTTCAAAATCGGGTATTTTGGAAAGGAAAGATTTTAGCCCATCACGCACTATTTTGTGGTCGTCGGCTAAAGCGATGGTTATTTTGCCAAGCATAAGGATGCTATTTTTTCAAAGGTATGAATATGTTAAGTTTTGTTCCTGTATTGTCACTGCCAATTGAAAGACTTCCGTTGAGAAGTTTCACCCTTTCTTCCATATTGTGTAGACCATTGCCTTTCACTTTGTCTGTTTCTACCGAAAATCCTACGCCATTGTCTTCAATGGCCATCGAAATACTTTCGGTTCCTTTTTTTAGCGCCAATTTCACTTCTTTGGCTTTGGCGTGCTTCACAATATTGTTCAATGCTTCTTGTGCTATTCTATAAAAGGTTATGCTTGTGTCGAATGGTAACGGGTTGTCGTTTTGTTTTTCAAAAGTGTATTGTACCAGCACATCTGAATTTTTTTGCACTGTGTTGCACAGCTGGCGCAAAGCTGCGTCGAGCCCAAAATCGATAAGCACACTGGGCATCAAATTGTTGGTAATGCGGCGAGCCTCTTCGATGGTTTCCGAAACAAGGCTTTTCAGTTCTTCCTTTTGGGTTGGCTCCAAATCGGCAGAGGCAATTTTCAATTTCAGTCCGGTGAGCCACTGTCCTAGGCCGTCGTGAAAATCGCGTGCAATGCGCCGCCTCTCGTTTTCTTGCCCTTCGAGCAGAAACAAGGCTTTTTGTTTGCTCATGTTTGCTTCTTTGGTTCTATAGCTGATGAGTTGTTCGCGCATATTCAGCAGGCTTTTGCCCAAAGAGTCGCTTGCGCCAAGCGGTTCGAAGTGGGCATTCAAGTTGCCTTTTCCAATTTCAGAAGCAAATTCAGTGATTTTTCCGAAAGAATCGATTAGTCTATTCATGGCTGTGTGCATTTGCCCCAATTCGTTCGAACTGTAATGTATCATTTTTTCAGGAATAATTCCTTTCGATATTTTTTCGATGCGAGAAGATACCCACTTGATGGGTTTGGAGATGGAGGCACTTAGGTACAGCGTAATGACCAATACCATACACAACAGAAATATAGAGAGGTATATGATCATGACGCGCAGTTTTTCTACTGGACGCATGGCTTCTGAAATGTCAATTTCCGATATCACAACCCATTTTTCTTTGTTATGCGAGATTGTAGCAAAGGCACTAAGTACTTTTATTCCTCGGTAATCTTTGGTTAGCATGTTGCCTTTTTCAAAGTGTAAAGCCGAATCAATTGTATTAGTATTGGCTCTTAATTTTTGAGGTGGAATATGGGGAAGAAAACGCGATTTGGTGATGAGTTTGCCGTCTGTTTTTGCCAAATACGATTCGCCCGAATTGCCCATGCCGGCGCGTTCAAACAACAGTTCCTCTAAGTACGAAGTGCTGGTGAGTAGGGCAATGCTGTATTTGCTGTCGTCTATCAAAAATATTCTGACGAAAGAATATCGACTTGTGTCGTTATCTACTCCGTTTAGTTGTTGGTCGTACAAGTTGTCTACTACATTTTTTTCTTCATCCAACAAAAACACATCTAGGTGGCCATAATCTTTGCAAAAGTCTTTTAAGAAGTCTTTGTGGCGATTAAATTCGACTAAAGGTGAAAAATTCTTGTTGTTATTGAACAGCATTACCTTTCTTACAAAATGCCAGATGAATTTTTCATCGTCCTGCAGTCTGTTTTCAATCATTTTTTTCTTGAGCATATTCACCGATTTCAGCTGTGCCGTGGTGCGTTCTATGAGTGCTTTTTTTTGATTGATGAAAAAAAGCATACCAAAAGACAAAATAGAAAGAGCTGATACAATGAAAATGGATAGGAGTAGTTTCCAAAAAATACTCAGATTTTTCATGTTTCTGTTTGAAATGATAAGCAATTTATAAACGAATTGCCTGATGTAGAATCATATTATGCAAAAGACAGAAAAAAGAATGTGGAAAGCGAAGATGAATCGGTGGCGGTAGGGGTAAAAAAAGAGAGGATTGAAATGGTGCTTCAATCCTCTCTTGCCAAAATGGGTTAGTCGGTTAATTAATATTCGTCTTCGTTAAACAAGAAATCTTCTTTGGAAGGATAGTCAGGCCAAATTTCTTCGATACTCTCGTAGGGCTGTCCGTCGTCTTCCAATTCATCCAAATTTTCTGCCACTTCGCTTGGGGCTCCCGAACGATTGGCAAAGTCTATCAATTCATCCTTGGTAGCAGGCCATGGGGCATCTTCAAGGTATGATGCTAATTCTAGTGTCCAGTACATAGTTACCTCCTCCTTTTGTTAATAATAGATTCACTTAAATTTCCGCAAAAATAGAATAATATTTTAGTTTGCAGGCTTTTCCAACATTTATTTGAAATGCTTGTTTCTGACATAAAAATACTTGGTATCTGTTCCCAACTCATTACATTTGTGAATATATTTTCGAAATAGCATGAAAAGAAATTGGAAATACAATTTTGCGGTTTTGTCATTCATATTATTAGCCGCTTTTTCGAGGCTTATTCCTCATCCTGCCAACTTTACAGCCATAGGTGCTTTGGCCATTTTTGGGGCATTTGCCATACCCAACCGGTGGTTGGCCATTTCTGCTCCATTGTTGGCCATGTGGCTTAGCGATGTGTTTTTAAATAATTTCATGTTACACCAACCTCAAGGTTTTGTGTGGTTTGGTCAAAGTTTTGTTTGGATTTATGCAGGTATTCTGGCTCATACAATTACAACTTGGTTTGTGATGCCGCAATTCAAGACAACCTCGTTGGCGCTTACTTCTATGTTAGGTGCGCTGTTGTTTTTCTTGCTATCCAATTTTGGCGTTTGGTTTCAATTTGGCATGTATCCTTCCACTTTCGACGGCCTTATGCTTTGCTACGCTGCAGCCATTCCTTTTTTTGGCAATGTGTTGGCTAGCAACTTGTTATTCAGTGGTGTTTTGTTTGGGTCTTACTTTTTATTGGAAAAGAAAACGAATGTTTTTGAAACTGCCTAACCACTTTTTACTTTAACCAAGACATTTTACTGTGGATAATTTAGGCTAAAGTGAAAAAACAAGAACAAGAAGAACTCAGACAACTTCTTTCGAAACCCCGAAAAATTGTCATTACGACCCATTACAAGCCCGATGCCGATGCATTGGGGTCTTCTTTGGCCATGTACAATTACTTGGTAAAAAAAGGTCACGAGGTGTTGGTGGTTACTCCTTCCGATTATCCTTCTTTTTTGAATTGGATGGTGGGCAACGACAAAGTTTTGATTTTCGATGCAGGTAAACAGCGGTCGAAGAAAAATGCTGAAACTGCCTTTGAAGCTGCCGATGTGATATTTTGCTTAGATTTCTCGGCGGTAGAAAGAGTGCAAGATTTACAAGATATTTTGGTCAATGCCCAAGGTGTCAAGATTTTGATAGACCACCATTTAGAACCGCAACATTTTGCCAAGTACGAAATGTGGGACACCAAGGCAGCTGCTACAGCCGAATTGGTGTATGATTTTATCAACAAAATGGGCGATGCAAATTTGATAGACGTGCCCATTGCCGAATGTATTTATGCCGGCATCATGACCGATACGGGTTCTTTCAGGTTCCCAAGCACTACTGCCAAAGTACATTTGATTATTGCCGAGCTTATTAAAGCCGGTGTCAATAATCACAAGATACATAGTTTGGTGTACGACAATAATTCCGAGGAAAGGCTCAAATTTATTGGATTTGCTTTGTCGGAAAGAATGAAACTGATTCGCAAAAAAAAGACCGCTTACTTTGTCATATCGGCAGCCGACCTTTCAAAATTTAGCTCGAAAACTGGCGATACCGAAGGATTGGTCAATTACGCCCTTTCAATAGAAGGCATCAATTTCGCCGCTCTGATGGTGGAAAGGCCCGATGCCATTAAACTCTCTTTTCGTTCAAGAGGCGAATTTTCTGTAAATGAGTTTGCAAGAAGATATTTTGAAGGCGGTGGCCACAAAAATGCTGCCGGAGGCAAGTCTGAATTAGATTTGCTTGGCACTGAAAATAAATTTTTGGACATCCTAAATCACACCAACATCATCTAAAACCTGTATAATGTTAAAACTAAATTCATTCGTATTCAGTACTTTATTATTGGCAGTACTCTTCACATCTTGCAAAAACGATGGTTGGCAAACCGCCGAAACTGGTTTGAAGTATCAGATTTTCAAGGATGAACCTGGCGAAAATGCAAAAGTGGGGGATGTGGTGCAATTGCATGTAAAATACGCCACTGCCGATGATTCTGTATTGTTCAATACCTTTACTTCTCCTACACCTGTAACCATGGAAGTGCCTACTTCGCAGTTTAAGGGTTCGTTTGAAGAAGCAGTCTTGATGATGTCCACTGGCGATAGTGCACAATTTATGATTTCTGCCGATTCACTTTTCCGTGGCGATTACAGTGCCACCAGACCTAGTTTCATCGATTCGGGTTCCTACCTTACTTTTACAGTAAAAGTTTTAAAAATTGAATCTAAGGCCGATTATACGGCCCGTTCTGAAAAGGAAAAAAAGGAACGAATATCCAAACAAGTGCTTATAGACGAAGAGCTTATCCAAAAGTACATAGCTGCAAAACAGCTTAAGCCAACTAAAACTGAAAAGGGTGTGTACATACACTTACTGAAAGCGGGTGCGGGTGTATTGCCTGTAGTAGGTGATTCATTAAAAGTACAGTACACAGGTCGTACACTCGACGGAAAAGTCTTCGATTCTTCGCGCAAGGAAGATGGCGGTCAAGGCGAAACCTTTGATTTTGTGTTGGGTGTTACGCCAATCATACAAGGTTGGCAGGAAGGCTTATCCAACTTGAAACAAGGTTCGCGCGCTATCCTCATTCTGCCTTCTGCTTTGGCATACGGTGAGCAAGCTACACCGCGTTTTGGCGCAAATTCGGTTTTGGTATTCGATGTAGAAATAGTTAAAGTTAAAAAACCCAAAAAATAATGAAAAAAGCCCTTTTAACCCTTGCAAGCCTAATGGTAGGCACTTGTATTTTGGCTCAAAACAAAACCACAGCCAAGAAAGCCACAACCACCAAAACAACAGAAGCAGCCAAATTGAAGTTGCTATCAAAAAGAGACAGTTTGAGTTATGCCATTGGGTATGCCATGGCTTCAAACTTAAAACAACAAAATATATTGGTGAATTATGCCCCTTTCAGCAAGGCTGTCAAAGATGTTTTTAATAGTCAGCCTTTGGTGTTGGAAGAATCTGTAATTCAAGGTGTTTTACAGCAGTTTCAACAAGAAATGCAGTCGAAAGCAAATGCTGAAAAGAGTAAAGAAGGAAGTGCAAACAAATTGGTTGGGGAGAAATTTTTGGAAGAAAACAAGAAAAATGCAGGAGTTGTGACCTTGCCAAGTGGCTTGCAGTATCAGATATTGAAAGAAGGCACGGGAGCCAAACCTGGTCCAACCGACCAAGTGAAAACGCATTACCACGGTACACTAATCAGCGGTAAAGTTTTTGATAGCTCGGTTGAGCGTGGCGAACCTGTGACTTTTGGTGTAAATCAAGTGATTAAGGGATGGACAGAAGCATTGCAGTTGATGCCGGTAGGCTCAAAATGGAAGTTGTTTATACCTTCTGAACTTGCCTATGGCGAATATGGACCACCAAGCATTGGCCCAAATCAGGCTTTGATATTTGAAGTAGAACTGATAAGCATAGAAGGCAAATAATGGCTTTCTGTTGTTGCAAAGGTGTAAAATACATCTTTGCAACAATTTTGCGAATTGTTACCCGTACCAAATTTCACTCAAAACAACCAAAGGTGATTTTTTTAGGCCTATTTTCATTTTTCTGTATCTGTATCGCGGTGGTAATGTTCTACCACCTTTTTTTCCATGTGAGGTTGTTTGGCTTGGAAAACATAGCCAGCGAGCCTACATACAAGCCGCTAAGTATCATAATAGTAGCCAATAACGAGTTCGAAAATCTTGAATTGCTTGTGCCAGCACTTCTGTCTCAGGATTATCCCGAATATGAAGTCATTTTGGTAGATGATAGGTCGGAAGATGAAACGTATGAAAATTATTTAGCACTTTCAAAGACTGAACCCAATCTGAAGTTTATTCGAATAGACCAAACTCCCGAAACCTCGAGTGCGAAAAAGTTTGCCCTCACTTTGGCCATAAAAGCAGCGAAATACGAGCATTTACTTTTCACCGATGCCGATTGCCTTCCAACCTCATCGAATTGGGTAAAACAAATGAGTGGCCGTTTTGTTCAAGGCAAAGAAATTGTGTTGGGAGTTTCGCCTTACGAGACAAAAAGAGGCTTTTTAAACAAAATCATTCAATTTGAAACAGGATTTACCGCCATGCAATACCTTAGTTTTTGTTTGGCTGGTGTTCCTTATATGGCGGTGGGCCGAAATTGGGCTTTCTGCAAACATCTGTTTTTAGATTCCAAAGGCTATCATCCTTACAACAAGGTGATAGGTGGCGACGACGATTTGTTTTTTCAAAAAGTTGCCACGAATAAAAATACGGCAGTTTGTATACAAAAATATTCTTTCATGCTTTCGAAGCCCAAGAGTACTTTTAGCGAATGGGTGTTGCAAAAGAAGAGGCATTATGCGGTGGGCAAGTATTACAATTTTCGTACTAAGTTTTTGTTGGGGCTGTTTCATTTTGCCCTAGTATGCAGTTATGTGTTGGGTGTTGTTATGCTGTTTTCTGAAGAATACCGACTATATTCGTTGGCGTTGTTTGCGGCTAGGCTCCTTCTTTTTTGGATTTTTTCGGCCAAGTTGTTCGAAAAATTATCCTGCAAGGTGGATTGGTATCTTATACCTTGGATAGAGTGCTTGTTCAGTTTCATAACCGTAGTACTTGGAATTAGCGCGCTAAGGAGTAGAAAAGTTAAATGGAGGTAAAAAAAGATTTTTCCGACAAAGCC
>JBIKRJ010000094.1:0-8968 GCA_044349205.1 Cytophagales bacterium
TTTGTATTCCGATTCGTGAAAGGAATATACCACATGGTAATGATGCCTTTGCAAAGCTACTATCACCCTGCTTACATCGGCAAGATTTATTTTTAGGGTTACTTGTAACTGGTATGGAGAATCGTCTTGGGTTTCGGTAAAGACCGCCAGTATTTTTGCTCCGTTGGACTCTACAATGCGTGAAATTTCGTTCAAGGAATAATCTCTTTCCAATAAACTTAAAACAAGTATTGAACCGCTGGCTTTGGTCCCGTATAGTTGTTCGAAATACTGAAAAAGGTGGAGTTTTTTGACCGAGCCCACATAGTATTTGTGTTCTTTTTCCAACACGGGCAAAATGTCCAATTGCGATTCGCTTGCAATTTTCAGCATTTCCAGCACATGGGTGTAAAGCAAAATATCTGTGCTGGGGTTTAGAAGCTGAATTCCTTTTAGGTCAGATTTGGGGTCTTGCACCAGTTGGGCGGTGCTTGATGTTAAAACGCCAAGCAAAATATTGTCTTCAACAACAGGAAGTTGCGTTACATTTGCTTCTTCCATTTTTTTGATAGCGGTGCGAACTGTATCACTTATCTTCAATACGGGTATTTCATTGTCGATATAGTTTTCAGCTAACATGCTCGGCCGTGGTCTTTTCTAAAAAGGATTCTAAATATACGTTGAATTTGTCGGGATGCTCCATCATGGCAGCATGACAACATTTGTCTATGAATTTCAGTTCGGCATTGGGAAGTAACCGCTGAAATTCGTGCGCCACTTCGGGGGGCGTAATGGTGTCGTTTAGTCCCCAAATGAGTAGGGTAGGCACTTCGATTTTGGGCAAGTCTTTGGCCAAATTATGCCTTTGTGCAGAACGCGCTATGTTGATGATGCGCAAGCACTTTTGATTATTGTTGGTAATATCGAACACTTCGTCAATCAGTTCTTTGGTTGCCGAATTTGGGTCGTAAAAGGTGTAAATAACCCTTTCCTTGATGTATTCGTAGTTGCCTCTTTTTGGGAAAGAACCGCCCATCGAATCTTCAAAAAGTCCCGAACTGCCCGTGAGCACCATGCGACGAACATTTTCGGGGTTGTTGAGGGCGTAAATAAGGGCGATATGGCCACCCAAGGAATTGCCCAAGAGCGTGAGGTCGGAAAGATTTTTAAAGTCCACGAACCTTTCGATGTATTTGACCAAACCTTCTACACTCGATTCTTTTAGTGGCATTTCGTAAATGGGCATCATGGGAATGACGACCCTGTATTTTTTGGAGAAATGTTTTACCACCCCTTCCCAGTTACTGAGGGCGCCAAATAAACCGTGTAAAAGCAAGAGAATGTCGCCTTGTCCTTCGTCTATGTATTTGAAATCACTCTCTTGTTTTATTTTGAGTTCCATAAAAATGATAAAAGTTCTTCAAAACGATTTTTTGCTACACCGTACTTTAGGCCAAAAATACGTAATAATCTCTATCTGCTACGCTAATAATGATTTGGTTATTTCCGATATTTTTTTGCCGTCGGCTTTGCCTGCCAATTCTTTGCTTGCGACTCCCATTACTTTTCCTAAGTCGGCCGACGTTTGGGCTCCAACTCTTAGTATGATTTCTTTTACTTTTTCGGTCAACTCGCTGTCGGAAAGCTGCTTGGGTAAAAAAGATTCGATGATTGCCAATTCTTTCAGTTCGTTGTCCTGTAGGTCTTTTCTGTTTTCTTTGCCAAATATTTCGGCCGAGTCTCTTCTTTGTTTGGCAGCTTTTGTGAGCAATTTCAATTCTGTTTCTTCGCTCAACTCTTCTTTGGCTCCTTTTTCAGTTTCTGCCAAAAGAATCATTGATTTAATGCCGCGCAAAGCCCTAAGCGTGTCTGAATCTTTGGCCAACATGGCTTTTTTTATACCTTCTTCAATTTTTAGTTTTAAACTCATGAGCAAGAATATTTATCCTTTTATTTGCATCAAAAATAGGGGGGTGTAAACAACTTTCAAAGAAAGTACATGACGAAACTAAGCGTAAACATCAACAAGATTGCCCTAATTCGAAATTCGAGGGGAGCAAACCAACCAAACCTTCTGAAAGTGGCTGCCGATTGCGAGCGTTTTGGTGCGCAAGGCATCACCATTCATCCTCGTCCCGACGAACGCCATGCCCGTTACCAAGATGTATTTGATTTAAAGTCATTGGTTACCACAGAATTGAACGTGGAAGGAAACCCCATTCCTCGTTTTATGGAAGTGGTTTGCGAGGCCAAACCCCATCAAGTAACCTTGGTTCCCGATAGCCCGCAGGCCATTACTTCCGATGCCGGTTGGGATACCTTAAAACATCAAGTTTTTTTGAAAGAAGTAATTGCCGAGTTAAAAAGCAAAGGCATTAGGGTTTCTGTTTTTGTGGATCCCATGCCCAAAATGGTAGAGGGGGCCAAGGAATGCGGTGCAGATAGGGTAGAGCTGTACACCGAATCGTATGCAAGAAACTATTTACAAGATAGGAATCAGGCTATTGCGCCTTATTTGGAAGCTGCTTTGGCAGCCCGAGTCAATGGCTTAGGCCTGAATGCCGGCCATGACTTGAATTTGGAAAACCTTCATTTCTTTTACAAGCATATTCCTCATTTGCAAGAGGTGTCGATAGGCCATGCACTAGTATGCGATGCTTTGTACATGGGCTTGGAAAATGCAGTGCAAATGTACTTGCGCTGCTTGCATACCGAAGCCTAATAAAGCATGCGATGCCTGATGGTGCCAGGTATGTTCTTCAAATCTTTTACCAATTTCTCGGAATGGCGTACATCGTTTTCGATGTCGGTAATCACATAGCCAATAGCCTCGTTTGTTTTCAGGTACTGGCCTAGGATATTGATGTCATGCTTGGCCAGTATTTGGTTGATGTTGGCCAAAATACCGGGTACATTGAGGTGTACATGCATTAGCCTATGGGCTTCTTTCAGTTCGGGAAGTTGAATTTGGGGAAAGTTTACACTTCCGTATGAAGTACCTGAATTCACATATTCTATAATTCTGTTGGGTACAAACTGACCAATGTTGAACTGTGCTTCTTCGGTGCTTCCGCCTATATGGGGAGTAAGTATTACATTGTCTAAACCGCGAAGTTCGTTTATAAACTCTTCGTTGTTGGTTTTGGGTTCGTATGGGAAAACATCTATCGCACAGCCTTTTACCTTACCCGATTTAATGGCTTTTACTAGCGCAGGAATGTTTACCACATGGCCACGGCTCATGTTTAGGAAAATGACACCCTCTTTCATAGCGGCAAATTCAGCCTCGCCTATCATGTCTTTGTTGCTTGCGCGACCATCTACATGCAAAGACAAAAAGTCGGCTATGCCCAATAAATCATGCAGGCTTTTACATTTTTTGGCATTGCCCAATTGAAGTTTTTCTACTACGTCGTAATAATACACTTCCATGCCCATGGCTTCGGCAAGTACCGAAAGCTGCGTACCTATATTGCCATAGCCAATCAAGCCTAGTTTTTTTCCGCGTACTTCTACTGAACCCGTGGCCGATTTGTCCCATTTGCCTTCGTGCATCCAGTTCGATTTTTGGATGATGTTTCTCGAAAGCATGATGATAGAACCAATCGTGAGTTCCACCACGCTACGTGTATTGCTGTAGGGGGCATTAAAAACGGCAATTCCTTTAGCAGTGCAGGCTTTCAAATCTATTTGATTGGTGCCGATGCAGAAAGCGCCCACAGAAATCAGTTTGTTGGCATGTTCCAACACTTTGGCTGTTACTAAAGTTTTGGAGCGAATGCCTAAAATGGAAACGTCTTTGATGCGTTCGCACAACTCGTCCTCATCCAATGCGCCTTTAACAAATTCCACGTTGTAGCCTTCTTCCTTGAAAAGCCTAATGGCTTCTGGATGAATGTTTTCCAGCAACAATACGGTCATTCGGCTTTTAGGATAAGATTGGGCACGTGGTAGGTTTTCCAAAAATAAAAACTCATCTAGAGTGGGAATAATGTGGTCGGCCAACTCGATGACGGACTGGCGACGGACGTTTTCTGTAAAAGCATAAAATTTGCTTGAAAGACCTGCTCCTTTGGGTTCATAGTCGGTGTAGCCGTCGCCTATAATAAGCACTTCGCCCTTCAGGTCTAACTTTTTAAGCGTAGCTACTTTGCCTTTGTCGCCCGCCAGCGGATTTTCCTTGTCGCAACCTATAATATTGCCTTCCTGGTCGTATTCAAAAGAATTGGCCAACACATTTTCGGCTTTTATGCCCAATTCGGCTACTACAGGCACAATTACTTCTTTGAAGCCGCTTGAAAGAATATAGACTTGTTCGCTGTGCGCTTCGAAAAATATTTTGTTTCGGTTGAAAGAATCGGAAATGTTATTTTTCAATCGTTCAATCAGTTCGGGTACATGCCTTTTATTGGCTTTTAGAATCGAAAGTCTTTTAGCCAAGGATTCGGAAAAATTTATTTTACCTTCCATGCCCAGGTTTGTGATTTCTTGTACTTGGCGCAGGCATTCCTCTTTGTCGGGACGGCCTTCCAACGATATTTCACACAACAAGTCCAAAGATTCTACCTTGGCCAAGGTGCTGTCGAAATCTATGATAAAAAATTTCTTTTTTTGAATTAAACTGGTTTCCATGGGGATGTAAAAACAAATTAAGGCTTCAAATTTCCTTAATTCTGAGGGAAATTAAAAGGCAAATATTTGACAAGCTTGCTTTGGGTTTTTTTTAACCCAACTATAAAATAAAAAAGCCTTTGGGTTTGTTCCCAAAGGCTTTTTTTGAAGTGTGAAATTAATTACTTCACAAACACTTTGCTTGTATTTACATAAGCACCGTCGGCTGAAACGGTAACTAGGTATAGTCCTGAAGCAAGGTTTGAAAGATTCAATTCGGTTGAAGTACTTCCACCGGCTACGGTAGCCACAGTGTTTACACCGTTTGAAACAGAAACAGTTACGTTTTTACCTGCCAAAGAAGGATATGAAACGGTTACCATGTCTGAAGCAGGGTTGGGGTAAACCGAAATGGCAGAAGCATTGGAGATTGCGTTGTTTAAAATGCCAGTTGTAACAGCTTTAGCACCAAAACCTATGTCTTTGATACGGATTTCGCTTGCTACACCACCAGGAGCTGCACCAGCTCTGAACCTCAAACCATAACCATTTACTTGGCTTTTTCCAGACCAAGAAGAGAATGGGGTAGTTTCCCATGGTTGAGTCACTGTAAAGTCAATCGTGTAGGTTTGCATAGTTGTGCTAAGCACTAACTCTTTCACAATGCCAGGACCTGAGAAATTGGCAGTAGAAGTAGAAGGATAGCCACCGTCGGGTGAGGAAAACAAAAAGAAATCTACTGTGTCCTTGTCGCGTACTGAAGAAGCTGTGATGCTTACTTTTTGGTTTTCGGTAAGCGACATGTCAATGAATTTGGTAAGAAATCCGTTGGATGGGTCTGCTGTTTTTCTCATGCTCTCACACTCATCAGCAGCGGCACCACCAGGAGCAGCCAAGTTTAAACTAGGTATATCAAATATACCAGGGGCTAAGTTTGGCTTTAGGTTTGTAGATTTAGATTTTACGGTAAGGAAAGTTGTTTTCGTCGCATCGAATTGAGGCACTGAACCAACATTTCCGTCGGCAAAAGCATAGTAACCGGTGTTAGGAAAGTTTAACATGCAAGAAGCATCGTTTACAGTAGCTGTGTTGTCATAAGACACAAAGTGACCTGTAACAATTTGTGATTGTGCTGCAAAAGCCATGGCAAAAGCAGAAAAAGCAAGTAAAGTTTTTTTCATTTTGTTGAATTTAGGGTAAGAGATTATAATTTAAAATTCGTAGCCAAAACTACTTATAAATATTGTTCAACCCAACAATACGTATGTTTTTTATTAAGAAAATGAAATTTCGCCAAATTTTTCTTATTCAAAAGGGTTCTTTGTGTACTTTGAAATGTAGATTTGGCTTTGGCAAAAGGAAAATCTTCGACTTTAGGATAAACGCCAATTTATGCCCAACTTGCAATACAAAATCCATTGATGAGCAATAAATTAAAGTTCATAGACCAACGAAAGTCAAATTTTTACGCTACGGTCAAAGAAAGAGTCGAACAATATTTTTCTTCTCGTAAAATATCTAAAAACGCAAATTTTGCGATGTATTGCAAGGTTGCCTTTTTTCTACTAGGAGCATTTGCCTTGTATATCACCATCATAAGCGGCGTATTGTTGCCTAATTTGTGGCTGATGTATGCTTGTTGTATTTTGCTGGGCGTGTTTGGTGCCATGATTGGGTTCAATGTTTCGCACGATGCCATACACGGTTCTTTTTCCCAAAATGCATCTGTAAATCGTCTGCTAAGTGCCTCCTTTTATTTTATTGGAGCCAATCCTTATATGTGGAACATTACGCACAATGTGGTGCACCATACTTTTACCAATATTCCTGGCCACGACGAAGACATAGAAGTAGCCCCAGGGCTTATTCGTCTTTCTCCTGCCGAAAAAGCAACCCCAATTCAAAAATACCAACATTATTATGCCTTTTTGTTGTATGGGCTTGCCGCCATATCATGGATTTTCAGAAAAGACTTCAAGAAGTTTTTTCAGAAAAAAATAGGCAACTACAATAATTCACAACACAGTGCCTCGGCATATTTCAATCTGTTCTTTTTCAAGTTTTTATATTACTTTCTTACCATTGCAGTTCCCATTATTATGTTGCCCACCATTACTTGGTGGCAGTTTTTGTTTGGATATGTTTCCCTGCAACTGGTAAAAGGTTTTGTAATAGGGTTGGTGTTCCAGCTTGCCCATGTGGTAGAGGGTACTGATTTTCCAGAACCTAATGAAGATGGCAACATAGAAGAGGCTTGGGCCATACATCAAATGTGTACTACAGCCAATTTTGCCAGGAAAAGTTGGCTAGCTACATTTTTGTGTGGTGGTTTGAATATGCAAATAGAACACCATCTTTTCCCAAAAATTTGCCACATACATTATCCTGCTATTTCAGAAATTGTACAAAAAACAGCGATAGAATGCGGCGTACCCTACATCGAAAATGAAACTTTTGGGGGTGCTTTAGCTTCTCACTACGCCATGCTGAAGCGCTTTGGTACAGGCGATTCTTTTCCGTTTCAAGCTCGAACGGCGGTAGCTTAATTTTATAAGTCGAGGTACACTTCTAATATTTTGGTCAGCTTGTTTGGTTGAAACTTTAATTGTTTCACAGAGTAGGGAACAAGTAAACTATCGCCCATTTTGATTGGAAATTGCCCCGATTCCGTTTCGATTACGGCTTCTCCTTCGAAGCAAATGTAAATAACGAATGAATTTATTTTGTTGTAATTTCTTGTCAATTCGTTGTCGAAGGAAAGCAGGTTGGTGGTGAAATACTCGCACTGCACCAAAGGGGCACTATCGTTTAAAATTTCTTTGTATTTGGTTTTGTATTCAGGGTACGCTTGGTAGTCCAATGCATCTACCGATTCTTCGGTATGCAATGCTCTTTTTTCGCCTTTATCATCTACTCTGTCAAAATCATAGATACGGTAGGTGACATCTGAAGTTTGTTGTATTTCGGCCAATAAAAGACCTTTTCCTATCGTATGAACTCTGCCCGCCGGTATAAAATAGCAGTCGCCTGCCTTTGCTTCCTCACGGTTTAGGATAGAGGTTAATTTGCCATTTTTCAGGCTTTCCAAATATTCGTTTTTGTTGGTTTTTTTGTTAAAACCCACAATAAGCGAGGAATGTGGGTCGGATTGGAAAATGTACCACATTTCGGTTTTGCCAAATGAATTGTGTCTTTCCTTTGCTAGTTGATCATTTGGGTGTACCTGAATTGACAAGTCTTCGTTTGCGTCGATAAATTTGATGAGGAGCGGGAAGTTTTGACCAAATTTTTGATACACTGCCTCGCCCAAAAGGTCGCCTTTGAATGTTTCGATGAGTTGGTTTAAACTTTTACCAGCAAGTGACCCATTTTCAACCACAGATACATTTCCTTCGACCCCTGAAATTTCCCAAGTTTCACCGCAGTTTGGTAGGGGCGAAAAATCTTTTCCCAAAATGGTCTTGATTTTTTGTCCTCCCCAAATTTTGTCTTTGAAAATAGTTTTGAATTTGAACGGGTACAGCATTGCAATTAGTTTCGGGCGAAACTATGCTATTTTGCGCTAAGTTCAAACTTGGACTGTAGGGTGATGTTAGGGTTTTCCCACTACCAATTTACCTTTAAAAGTGTTTTGGGCTGATTGGATATTCAAGAAATAAATGCCAGACGGAACTTGGTTGAGCGGTAAATTCAAGCTGTTTTCACCGGAAATAACTTCTAAGTTTTGCCGCACTTGTTCCCTGCCCATACCATCGATAAGAGAAAGAGTGGCGCTTCCTCTTTGTTTCTGCTGAAAAGTAATGTGAACCAATTCTTGAGCAGGAACAGGAAAAATACTTAATGTATTGACTGAGGTATTTTCATATTCACTTAAGCCAGTGGTCAAATTGTAAGGTTTCAAGAATTCGAGTCCGCCTGTGATGTACACTGCAGGGGCATTCCAGTTGATGGCCACTTCGTTTTTGGTATAACATTTCATGCTGTCAGAAAAACTTTTGGCAAGGAAAGTGGTGTTGGTAGAGCAACCGTCGCCAGTAGAACCCGTGGGGCCACCAGCCACCCAGCCGGGCACAGGATCTAAAATTCCGTCGGCTTCCGACTGACGATGGTGTATGCGCATGACCGATTTGCTGCCAATGCCAGTTATAAAACAGTAACCTGTCGCATTTCGGCCTGTTAAATAATCAACTTGCGAAAGAGCGGCCGAGGCATAACTTTGGTTGTTTGTAAGGAAATAAGCGTTTAGCAGCATCATGCCTTGGTTGGCTGCTACCGCATTGCTACCCCATATAAAGTCGTTGTTTCCATTTCTCCCCATCACGATTTGGTAGGGCGAGGTAGAGCTTTGGTAGCTCACAAAATCATTGGCTTGTACAAT
>JBIKRJ010000095.1:0-8823 GCA_044349205.1 Cytophagales bacterium
AAAAGACATAGACCAAAAACAGATATTGAAATTCAAATTCAACCAAACGACCAATGGCACATTTATTGAAAATATTGAGGGTTTTCCGCTGAAAATTCAAATGAGTTTCAACATTGGAAAAATGTTGATGGAAGCAGTTTCGCTCAAAAGAGAAGGATTGGCATCTTCTGTTTTCGAAATTCCGGTAGGTTTCAAGGAAAAAAACTCAAAGGGTGGCAAATGACGGCAAATCTTTGAAATTGCTTTTTAAAAGGAATAAGGTTTAGGTTAATAGAAATCCAAGTTGCTTTGTGGCTTGGATTTTTTCTTTCTACACGATTGGCTTTTGCATTTCGAGACTATTGCCTAGTTTTTTGTAGCTTTGCAGGCAAACAATCAACTTATGTTGTTATCACACATTTTATTATTCCTTGGCGGTTTGGGCATGCCCGAAATGATTCTCATTTTACTAATTGTCATACTGCTGTTTGGAGCAAAAAAAATACCCGAGTTGGCTCGTGGTTTAGGTCGCGGCATTCGCGAGTTCAAGGATGCCTCCAAAGAAATCAAGTCGGAGATTGACAAAGGTTTAGAAGAAAAGAAATAAACTCTTTTTGTTTTGAAACAATACCAATCGCTTGCTGAAATTCGCAAAGAGTTGAATGCTGGTCAGCTCACATGTGAGGAACTTGTCCTGTATTACCTTCGCAGAATTGAATCAAAAAAACATCTGAATGTTTTTTTGGAAGTGTATGCCGACGAAGCCCTGCAGATGGCTACGACGGTAGACCAAAAACTGAAGTCGGGCACAGCCGGACGTTTGGCTGGGATGGTTGTAGGACTAAAAGATGTGATAAGCTACCGTGGGCATGGCCTACAAGCGTCAAGCAAAATTTTAAATGGTTTTCAGGCACAATTCAATGCCACAGCGGTTGAAAGATTGCTGAAAGAAGATGCCATCATCATTGGGCGTCAGAATTGCGACGAATTTGCGATGGGCTCTTCCAACGAAAATTCCGCTTTTGGCCCAACGTTGAACGATGCTGACAATACCCGTGTGCCTGGCGGTTCCTCAGGCGCTTCGGCAGTGGCTGTGCAAGCCGATTTATGCTTGGCCTCTTTAGGTTCAGACACAGGCGGTTCTGTTCGTCAGCCTGCCTCTTTTTGTGGGGTTGTAGGTTTGAAACCAACCTATTCTAGAATTTCGCGGTGGGGATTGATTGCTTACGCTTCCTCTTTCGATTCGATAGGCATATTCTCTCGTTCGGTTCAAGACTCTGCCTTGTTGTTGGAAATTATTGCGGGTGCCGATGAATACGACAGCACGGTTTCTTTCAAGGAAACAGAGAAGTATAGCCAAGGTTTTGCTCTTCCAAAAAAAATGAAAATTGGCTATCTCAAAGAAGGTTTTAGTGATGGGGTAAATGCCGAGGTGAAAGCACACACCTCGCAGGCTATAGAAAAATTGAAAGCTGAAGGGCATGAATTGGTGGAGGTGGAATTTCCTTTTCTAGACTACATTTTGCCCACTTACTATATTCTGACTACAGCCGAAGCTAGCTCAAACCTTTCGCGATACGATGGCGTGCGCTATGGTCACCGAACAAAAGAGCAAACCGATTTGCTAGGCATGTACAAAAAAACCCGTGCCGAAGGTTTTGGCGAGGAAGTGAAAAGGCGCATTATGTTGGGCACTTTTGTTTTGAGTGCCAGCTACTACGATGCCTATTATACCAAGGCGCAAAAAGTAAGGCGCATTATAAAAGAGAAAACAGATGCACTTTTGGAAACGTATGATTTCATTTTGATGCCTACTGCACCCACTACAGCTTTCAAACTGAATGAATTTGCCGAAGATTCTCTTGCCATGTATTTGGCCGATGTTTTCACTGTGCAGGCCAATATAGCGGGAATACCGGCTATTTCTATACCAAATGGCGAAGACAGCAAAGGATTGCCAATTGGTTTGCAGATAATTGCAGGGGCTTTTCAAGAAAATAAGTTACTCTCGTTTTCGAACTACTTGATGGGATTGAACTAGTCGGTCTCTCAAAAAGTTAGTTTATCATGAACATTTTAAAAAAGACAATTTTTGCGTTGTGCTTTTGGTGCTTGCTTTTTCAAGTATCTTTTGCACGTACGCAAATTGAATCAAATCCAATCGATTCTTTGGTGGTCAACACCGATTCCATTTCGTTGGCCAATTTTGACTTCGTCCCCGATTTTACGGCCAGCGAGGTGCGCGAAAGATTGAAATCTATCTCGACGCCCAACATCGAGCTTACATTCAACACCCATGTGTTTTCGTTTATCGACTATTTAACTGTACGTAACAGAGATTATTCACGTATGGTGTTGCGCAGGCAGTCTTTGTACTTGCCTGTTTTTGAAAAATATTTGAAACAATACGGCATGCCAGATGAGCTAAAATATCTTTCGATAGTAGAGTCAGGTTTGAATCCTAAAGCTTTGTCGCGTTCTGGCGCATTGGGGTTGTGGCAGTTTATCCCTTCTACTGGTAAGCACATGGGTTTGCGTATCGATTCCCATTTCGACGACCGCATGCATGTGGAAAAATCGACCGAGGCTGCTTGTAAATATTTGAAAGGTTTGTATCAAGCTACTGGCGATTGGCCTTTGGCGCTTGCTTCCTACAATTGCGGGCCAGGCAATGTTTTCAAAGCCATGAAACGCTGTGGCAGGGGCAATTTTTGGGAAATATATAATTGTTTGCCGCAAGAAACCCGCAGCTATGTGCCTCAGTTTATCGCCATCACATATTTGATGAACTTTCATAAAGAGCATAATCTTTTTCCCGACTATTACGAATACCCAATGCAATACGACACGGTTTCACTAAATCAATATGTAAACATTGACTTACTTTGCAAGCACATGGGCATTTGTAGTGAAGATATTTTTTCACTGAACCCGGAGATAAAACGCAATTACATTCCCAATTCGGAAAGCAATTTTTTACTTCGTTACCCTGCCGATAAAGGCGAGTTTTTTCGCAATAATCGGCATTGGCTGCTTGACTCCATTGCCACTAGCGTGGAAGAGGTGGTAGAATTGAACAAAAAACTGAATGTACCATTACCAAGTGGGCAAACAAGTACAAAAGGGGTTCGCATTTATCACAAAGTAAAAAGAGGCCAAAATTTGACGTATGTCGCCAACAAATATGGAGTAACAGTAGCAGAAATGAAAAATTGGAACCGAATTCGCGGTCACAAAGTGCATGTGGGTCAAAAGCTTACCATTTGGAAAAAAGAATCCAAACATGAAAAAGCCCATTTGCGTGCTTCATACCCTTCGCCTAGAAAAAAGTATTATCAAGTAAAACAAGGCGATACGCTTTGGTCAATCTCGCGCAAATACCAAAACGTAACAGTAGAAGAAATAAAGCAATTGAACAATATTGATGAAAACGGCCTGAAAGTTGGGCAGCGCTTGCTGATTCAGAATTGAAACCAACCCTTCTTTTATTCCCATTCGATGGTGGCGGGTGGTTTGGAACTGATGTCGTACACCACTCTATTTACTCCTTTCACCTTGTTAATGATGTTGTTGGAGACCTCTGCGAGAAATTCGTAAGGGATGTGCGCCCAGTCGGCGGTCATTCCGTCCACACTGGTCACGGCACGCAAAGCAACCGCATTTTCATAAGTACGTTCGTCGCCCATTACCCCTACCGATTGTACAGGAAGCAATATGGCACCTGCCTGCCAAATACTGTCATACAATCCGTGTTCTTTCAAGGAGGTGATAAAAATGTCATCGACTTTTTGAAGAGTATGTACTTTATCGGGTGTGATTTCGCCCAAAATACGAATAGCCAATCCAGGTCCAGGAAAGGGGTGGCGGTTTAAAATGTTGGAGTCAACACCCATTTCGCGACCAACCGAACGCACCTCGTCTTTGAACAAACTGCGCAGAGGCTCTACGATTTTTAGTTTCATGAAATCGGGCAAGCCACCTACATTGTGGTGCGATTTTATGGTCACAGAAGGGCCTTTGACCGAAACAGATTCAATGACATCGGGGTAAATGGTGCCTTGTCCTAGCCATTTCACATCTTTTAGCAAGTGGGATTCTTCATCGAAAACGTCAATAAAAGTTTTGCCTATTGCTTTGCGCTTTTCTTCAGGATCCGTTTTTCCTTTTAGGGCTGAATAAAATTTTTCTTTTGCATCTACTCCTTTGATATTGAGTCCCACGTGGTGGTAACTATCCAAAACCGACTGAAACTCGTTGTGACGCAAAACACCGTTATCGACGAAAATGCAATAGAGGTTTTTGCCTATAGCCCTATGCACCAACATAGCTGCCACGGTAGAGTCGACCCCACCCGATAGTGCCATTACAACCTTGTCGTTACATAATGTTTTTTTCAGGTTTGCCACCGTTTCTTCAACAAAAGCGTGCGGCGTCCAAGATTGGCTACAGCCGCAAATGTCCACTATGAAGTTTTTCAGCAATAGTTTACCTTCGGTGCTATGGGTAACTTCGGGATGGTATTGAATGCCGAAGGTGTTTTCGCCAATAATTTGGAAAGCAGCCACTTTCACACTCTCCGTGCTGGCAATAATTCGAAATGAGTCTGGAACGCTGAATATAGTGTCGCCGTGCGACATCCAAACTTGGCTATTGTTGCCAATTCCTTTCAAAAGGGTGGTGTTGTCGGCCACATTCAATTTGGCTCGACCATACTCGCGTGTGCTCGAGGCCTGTACTTCGCCCCCATTTTGTTTGGCCATAAGTTGTGCTCCATAGCACACGCCAAGTATGGGCAAGGTGCCTCTTATTGCCGAAAGGTCGACATCGGGTGCGTCGGTATCGCGTACCGAACAGGGACTGCCCGACAAAATGATTCCTTTTACGCTTTTATCTAAATGTTCCAGCCCCTTGTTGAAAGGGTGAATTTCGCAATACGTATTCAGTTCGCGAATCCTTCTTGCGATGAGCTGGGTGTATTGGGAGCCAAAGTCGAGTATGAGAATTTTTTCTTCCACGATGTTAAAAAACAAGCGGCGAAGTTAAGAAAACGTTGCCAAAAAATAGCCCAAATAGGTTTGGGAGCTTACGTTAATAGTACTTTTGTTTTAAAAATTTTGCCACGGGCGATGGGACCAAATGCGCGATCTCTTCTTTTCGCTTCACCTTTTCCCATATTTCTGTTGAAGACACATCTTCCAGAGGGCCGTTTATGATTTTTAATTGTTGTAAAAGAGTTGGTGCGTTTACTGATTTTTTTTCGTTGTAGCCAATTTCCAATTTTTGAAGTATAGAATCCAAACTTTGCTCATAGCCTGGTCGCAAATAGGCCAGCAATTGGTGTTTTTCCACGATATGCACAGCATTTTGCCATTCGAGCAGGTGCGCCAAAATGTCGATGCCAAAAACAAGAGAAAAAATGTAATTCGGGTAAGCTTCTTTCAGTTTTTCAAGAGTATTGAAAGTAAAAGAAGGTTTTGGTAATTCAAATTCGAAGTCGCTCACGACCACATTGGGAATATCTTTAAAAGACTCTTTCAATAGCGAGAGACGAATGTCATCGGGAAGAAGAGATTGATCCTTTTTGAAAGGATTTTGAGGTGTAAGCATTACCCATACTTCGTCCACATTTTCGTGTTCTGCCACATAAGAGGCCACTTTTACGTGAGCATTGTGTACGGGGTTGAAGGAGCCTCCGAAAATGGCGATTCGTTTGGTTTTCAAGGCTATACTAAATGGGTAACAAATCTAAGGCTTTGTTCAGAATATCTTGGTGGTCGAAAGCCAAGGTAGGTAAATTGTGCAAAGGAAACCAACCTACTTTTTGGGCGTCGTCGCCGGCAATCAATGCTATGTCGGCATTTACAAAACTCCAAAAGGCAACCGTCACAACCCACCCCCTGGGGTCGCGATTGGGCGTACTAAAAGTGTGAAATTGTTTTAAGGTAGCAGATTCTATTTTTATTCCAGTTTCTTCCCACAATTCACGCGCTGCAGCTTCCTCGCAGCTTTCACCCTCTTCTACAAATCCACCCGGAAAAGCCCAAAAATTGGCAAATGGCTCTTTTTTTCTCTGAATAAGAAGTAGGTGGTTTTCGTTGTTTTTTTTACTAATCAGAAGGATGTCCGTACCCAATGCAGGGCGAGGATAATGGTATGAATACGTCTTATTTTTCATAAAACTTACAGACTGAAATAAAGCTTAAAACAATATCGGTTTTGAAAATATTGGTATAAATTATGAGAAAAATCTTCAATGGACTTTAAGAAAACAACCGATTTTATCGGAAAAATACAATAACATTGGCCATTGTTGAGAAAAGTTTTGTATAATCGCACTACGTTAGGAGCTCAATTTTAGCATTTTTAAACTCTTCTTGTGTGTACTTTTTACTTCAAGTCTTGACAAAAGTGATAACCCAAGCCAAAGCATTAGGCAGAATTGCCTTGATTTTTATATTGCTATTCTTCAGAGGTTTTTCGGGGTATGGTCAATGCCCCACTTTGAGCAAAGCGACCGTGACTTTTTCAAATGTGAACTGTTTCGGCGACAAAAACGGCAGTATTAAAATAGAATTGGATTCGACTGGGGTATTGAGTGCCAACAAGTTTTATTTTGTGCTGTATAAATGGAACTATCCTTTACTTGAAAGGCAAGCGATAATTGGCAATGCATCTGCCGCTTCAGCAAAATACAATGCAACTTTTAGTGGACTGGCTGCTGGTTCTTACGATATTTTGGTGGCTCGATTTGGCTCTACGGCTTGTACGGCATACCCCTCTTTTCCTGGAAATACTCCTAACACACTTTTTGATGTGTTGACAATGTCGACATCGACGAAAAATGCATTTGCGATGAATGCTGATATTTTCAAACGACTATCTGTTTTTCAACCTTCGAGCAATTCGGCAGGTTTTTACGATGCTAATTGTGACGTAGATTCGGTTTTGCTTCAAGCCGATGACCCAGCTCCCTCGTTTTTACCCAGTTCCTTGTTTTCAGTGGGTACTTGGAGTCAGGTTTCCGGACCCAATGCGCTGTCTTTTTCAGATGTGAATGACCCCAATGCCACACTCAAAGGGCTGGTTTCAGGGGATTATTTGCTTAGGTGGTCTTTGACAAAAACAGGTTGTCCTACTAGATCCGACACGGCAATAATTACAGTGCGAAAATCACCCACTGCCAACGCGGGAAATGACACTAGTTTGTGTTCAGGCACTTCTGTCAAACTTAAAGGAAGTACGCTCCTTTCTTTGGAAACGGGTACTTGGTTGCAAGTTTCAGGACCAAATACTGCAACAATTGCAAGTCCCAATAGTCCTGTTACCAATGTTTCGGGTTTAGTGTTGGGAGTATATCGTTTTTCTTGGAATGTATCCACTGGAGCAGGTTGTATAGATGCAGCCGACACCGTTACCATCAACAATAATCAAACCCCTGTAATCACTAGTGCTAGCGTGTCGCCCAATCCAGTTTGCGAAGGTTTTCCAGTAAATTTTTCACTCACAGTTTTAAATGCATTGGCTACATATGATTGGGTTGGGCCAAATAGTTTTTCATTCTCTCACAATGGTATTCAACCGTTACCTTCCATTTCTAATGCTGCTACAACAAATGCGGGTGCATATACCGTTACAGCTACATTAAACGGATGTAAAAGTCCACCTTTTAATGCGGGTACTTTGGTAGTAACTCCCAAACCACCAAAAAGTATCATAACACCTTCCGATAACCCTATTTGTCAAAATCAGACGTTGACCTTAACGGCAAGTGGTACTGCTCCTATCACTTGGACTTTGCCAAATGGCACCAATTCAACTACTAACCCATTGGTTATCAATAAAATTCAAGTTGCCCAGGCTGGGAAATACAAAGTGATAGCCAAAGTGGGTGTTTGTCTTAGCGATGCCGATTCGGTGAACATAGTGGTAAAGACTTCTTTGAATCCCACGATTTCGGCTAGTGGTACAGGGATTTATTGTGTGGGTGAAGCCATTACGTTGACCGCAACTCCTGTAATTGATAGTGCAGTTTACACTTGGCTAAAACCAGTTGGTTCACTGCTTTCAGGAACTAGCAATGTATTGAGCACCACATCGGCCATATTGCCTGATTCAGGAAATTATTTTGTGACGATTTCGGCAGATGGCTGCAAAGACACTTCCATCTTCAAAAAAATATTTATAAAGCCACTTCCCAACCAACCCGGCCCCATCACGCCCACACAGGTTTGCGCGGGCACTAAGGGTTTTGTGGTGGGTGTTTCGAACGACCCAAGTGTGACGTATTTGTGGGGTTTGGTGGGGACACCTTCCGATGTGTCGCTTTTGTCTCCTTTGGACAAGAACACGGTGACGATTGACGTTGGCGCAAACGCGCCTGCCAGTTTCACGGTACAGGTGTTTGCGATAGCGGCGGGGTGCACGTCATTGGTTCGCACGCAGACGATCGTGGTGAACCCGATACCTGAGGTGACGGCCAGCGCGGCCCCAAACCCTGTATGCCAGAACAGCGAGCTTCAGTTGGATGCGACCGAATTGGTCGGTGCGACCTACGCATGGACTTCGAGCCCTGCTGGATTCAGCTCATCGGTTCGCAAGCCTACGGCCTTTGTGTCGACGGTGGTGGGTACGATAGACTACACGGTGGTGGCGACGAGCGTCACGGGCTGCCCCAGCTTGCCCTCAACTGTGAAGGTGGAGACCGTGACGCAGGCGCCCCAACCCGGCCCCATCACGCCCACACAGGTTTGCGCGGGCACTAAGGGTTTTGTGGTGGGTGTTTCGAACGACCCAAGTGTGACGTATTTGTGGGGTTTGGTGGGGACACCTTCCGATGTGTCGCTT
>JBIKRJ010000096.1:0-8674 GCA_044349205.1 Cytophagales bacterium
GTTCACCTATGGCTAAATCTCAAGAAACGTTCAACAAAAAAGAAGCTGAAAAGAAAAGGCTGAAGAAAAAACAAGACAAAGAACAAAAGAAACTGGAAAGAAAAGCCAACGCAAAAATTGGGCCAAAATTAGAAGATATGTTAGCCTATGTAGACGAATTTGGCAACATCACTTCCACTCCACCTGACCCCAGAAGAAAAAAAATAGAGAACAAGTTAGAAGAGATTAGCATAGGAGTATCCAAACAGAGCGAGGAAAGAAAAAGTAATTTGAAGACTGGCACAGTTACATTTTTCAACGAATCCAAAGGTTATGGGTTTATCAAAGACTCAGAAACGCATGAAAGCATATTTGTACACTTGAACGGACTGGTAGATAAAATCAAAGAAAACAACAAAGTAACGTTTGAAGTGGAGATGGGCCCTAAAGGTCTAAATGCTACAAAAGTAAGATTAGCTTAACTATAGCTTACTCCTTGAATTTTCATTTTTTGTAATATGTCGCCGAAAAAGGGCTTCCACAGGGCATTTTATATGGGTTGTAAATATCTCCCTCAAATTCAATAGGTATTGTTTCGTCCATTTTGTTTTTAAAAAAATTGGTTGAAAGCAAGAAACAGCCTACAATTTCGGCCCTAAACTGCTTGTATTTGTACTTGAAGGGCAATGGCAAGTACTTGGTGTCAGTTTGGTTGTAGAAATAAACAAACTTCCACTTGTACGAATCGAATCCCCAGGGATTTATTTCAGCAGCTTTTCGTGCAAACACCTCTATATCAACAAACTGTACCTTCAAACCTTTCAAATCATTTGACAAAATGTCTTCTATCAGTTTTTGCAAACGACTTTTCGATTGAAAAAACAAAGTAGCAACTCCTGACAATGCAATAGCCGAAAATGATAATTGAAGAAATTGTCTGCGAGTTGGCATTCGGTTTAGAAATTTTGGTCGGCCGACATCAAAGAAAGAGCAGAAATAGTCAAAGATGGATTGGCTGCTGCCACTGTTGGAAATGAGCTTCCGCCCAATACAAACAAGTTGCGATAACGATGATGCTTTTGAAATTTGTCGACCACGCTATTCGATATATCTTTTCCCATTCGCACGGTCGAAAGCAAGTGCGACTCGGTATTTTGATAGTAATCATCAACAAAAATATCTTCAATGGGCAATGGCTTGAAATCTTCCAACATTTTTGTCAATATCCTATTTCTACCCGCTTCTACATAATGGGAATGGCCCTTGAACTGTACAATGGGTTTAAAAAAATCGGCACTTGCTTTCACTCTATTTTCGTGTTGCGGCAAGTCTTCAAACACAAATTTGAAACGAGCCAATTTTCGCCATTTACCTCTTTCATTTCTTATAAAAGGCCCGTTGTGGTTTTCAATTAGACAAGATGCCCCTTCCTTGCGAAAATCGCCGTCGTATTGGAGGTATCCATGCGCCGTCAATGCAGTACCCCCACCCACGTTGTCCATGTCGATGTGCATATTGGCGTAAAATCCTCGCTGGTCGCACAAGCCAACTCCCAAAAATGGATTTTGGTCACGACTGTTCAGTAAAATATGAGCATTGAAAATGGCATTTGTACCCAAGGCAATTACCTCTCCATCAAATGTATACGTAGGAAAATCTATTGTCTTGTCTGAATATATCGAGGCACAAACCACGCTTTTGGCCAAGCTTTTTTCAAACTCCAAATACAGCGCTTGCATGCCATATTGCACTTCCACTCGTGGGTCTTGGTAGCAATTAATCAAAGTATTTTCAATCGTAAACTTTGCATTTACAGGACATACGCTACAGGAGTAATTGGTACAACAAGCATTTCTATTTCCATGTGATACACTGGCTCGAGCAGTAGGCTGACTTATCCAATTATCACCGTAGGCCAACTGCATTTTTTTATCGACTGTACTTAAAGCATGGGCAGGCAAAGGATATGCGCTGCTGCGTGGATAAGGCGTTTTGCTAGGCCCTGCAACACCCATTATTTCTTCTGCCTCGCCATAATATTTTTCAAGTTCCTGATACGAAATTGGCCAATCTTGCCCACGACCATACATCGTGTTCAACTTGAAATCATTGGGCATGAAACGAGGGGTACTTCCCCACCAACAATTACTGCTGCCACCAAAATTGACATCGAACACCCAAGGCTTTTGCAGGGTATAATTTATTAATGTATTTTCATGCGATTCCAGGAATTGGTAGTATTCAGGTTTGTTTCCCCTCAATGTACTAATCCTGTCTTTGTGAGCATAGAATCGCCCGCGCTCAAGAACCAACACCTTTTTGTTTGATGCGGTTTTTTCGAGGTATTTTTTCAAAAAGAAGGAAGATGCAAAGCCCGTTCCAACCAAAACAAGATCAAATTTTCTATTTCCTTCCATCTTTGATTCCAACAGGTTCTTATTAAATATAAGAAAACAAGGGATTAAGTCAAAAACCGAAGCGAAACAAAAAAGGGGCAAAAAGCCCCTTTTTAAAGAAAAAACAGTTTGGAAACTATTTTTTAGTAGATTTTTTTACGCCCTTTTTGGCTCCGATCGATTTGGATTTGGAGGCTGCTGCAGGAGTAGCAGGAGTTGCAGGTTTGGCTGGAGCAGGTGCGGTGGTAGTAGTAGGTGCTGGAGCAGTGGCAACATCTGGCACTACATTTCCTTTGATGTACACTACTGTACTTGCTTCAATGGCATTGGAAGTAATAGTCAACGACTTGTTGAACTGACCTGGACGCCCAAGCGGATTATATTGTGCTTTTATCATACCCGATTGTCCTGGTGCAACAGGTGTTTTGGTCCAGTCGGGAGTGGTACAACCGCAAGAAGCCTGTACATTGGAAATAATAATGGGCTGGTCACCTGTGTTTTTAAATTTAAAATCGAAAGAAATTGGCCCTCCGGTTTCTTTGACATCACCAAATTCGTGAGTGGTTTTTTCAAATGTCATCACGCCTTGAGCAAAAGCAAATACGCAAACCAAAGAGAAAAGCGAGGTCAGAATACTTTTTTTCATCGTTTTAAGAATTTGTCGGGTTTTAATAAGTTTCAATCTTCAAAAGTAAACAAAATAGACTGTTAAATAAGTTCTTTGCTTGTATCAAAGAAAAAATTTGTGCGACTTGCACTCCTATTTCAATCGAATGTTGATTTTTTCTTGCACAATAAGGGCATCTGTCACCAGGGTTTGAATCTTGACCAAGTGATTGTACGCGTGAATCTTATCAATAAAATCGCCATATAGAATTCGGTATTCGGGTTGCTTGAAAACCGTATACACCTCGCCATTGGGAAACAAGCGGTAAACCTTCTCTTTCAATTGGTTCATGGCTGTTTTATCGGTTCCCGAATAAACCAAAATTCGGTAGCCTTGAGCATATTTTACTTGTTTATTGCCATCGTACACCGAATCCAAACTTGCATGAAGTCTTCGGGTGACTTCCAACTTGGATTGGGGCTTTCCTTTCACATTACTCGAAGTTTGACTTTCTTGTTTGTTGGCCTGCGCAACAGGATTGAACCTAATCCTATATGAAGCAATTTCGGGATCATCGGCCAATTGGGATTGAGCAATGGCGGTATTATTGGCTGCAAAGCCAAAGAGATACAGGAAAATGGCAGCAACAATTCTCATCTTGGTCACGCTTCCAAAAGAACACACCTATTATTTTTCAAATCTTCTTCTACCTGCTTAAACTTCACATCTTTTTTCAAAGTGCCGTCTAGATATTGCACCGTTACTTTGTCGTTTCTATTGGCAATGCGTTGCGACACAATAGGCTGTTGTTTAGGTCGTTGCGCATCGTGCCCTTCTTCTCTCCTGGGCCCTTCTAAAGCAGAATGTACTTCTTCTTTGCTTTCGTGATACACTTGTTTCTGTGGCCTTTGGGCGGGACGAGATGACTGCACCTCGTTGGAATCTTGTGCCATAACTTTGTTTTTCAACAAAAACTGAGTGGTTTCCTCGTTCAAATGGGTGATAAAGTTTTTAAATAAACCAAAAGCCTCCATTTTGTATATGAGCAAGGGGTCTTTTTGCTCATACACGGCATTTTGTACCGACTGTTTCAAGTCGTCCATGTCGCGCAAGTGCTCTTTCCAAGCATTGTCAATAAATGCCAAAGTCGAAAACTTCTCGATATTGGTTAGCAATTCTTTTCCTTGCGTTTCGAAAGTCTTTTTCAAAGGAGTAATCACATTCATATGTTTATGGCCATCTGAAATTGGAATGACCACATTTTCAATGTTTTCCTTCTGATACGTGAACAGATCTTTGAACAATGGGAAGGTTTGTTCGGTGAGCGATTTATTCTTTTGGGTGTAATGCGAAAGAGTAGCTTTGTATAGCTCTTCAACCAGCGTCTCTTCTTTACGTTTGGTAAATTCTTCCGAATTGAATGGCGGTTCAACACCTAAAATATTGATCGTGTGCAATAGCAAGGCATCGTATTCGGCTTTACCCCCTGCATAATAACTATTGACAATGTGTTCACACGTATCGTACAGCATGTTCAATACATCTATTTGCAAACGGTCGCCATATAGGGCATTGCGTCTTCTACGATACACCACCTCGCGTTGCGAATTCATTACATCGTCATATTCGAGCAGGCGCTTACGCATACCAAAATTATTTTCCTCTACCTTTTTCTGTGCTCTTTCAATAGAGTTAGTGACCATGCTGTGCTGTATCACCTCGCCCTCTTCAATGCCCATTTTCACCATTAGACTGGCAATACGCTCGGAACCGAAAAGACGCATCAAACTATCTTCAAGCGAAACAAAGAATTGCGTTGAACCAGGGTCGCCTTGACGACCTGAACGACCTCTCAACTGCCTATCTACCCTGCGCGACTCATGTCTTTCCGTACCCACTATGGCCAAACCACCTGCCGCTCTCGATTCAGGCGTAAGCTTAATGTCGGTTCCCCTACCTGCCATGTTCGTCGCAATGGTTACCGTACCTGGCTTGCCTGCCTCCGCCACAATTTCGGCCTCGCGCTGGTGGTATTTGGCGTTCAAAACCTGATGTTTGATGTTGCGCATTTTCAGCATACGGCTCAACAATTCAGATACTTCCACCGAGGTAGTTCCCACCAACACTGGGCGCCCTTTGGAAGTTAATTCCACGATTTCGTCGGCTACCGCATTGAACTTTTCACGAGTGGTACGGTACACTTTGTCTTGCTCGTCTTTTCTTATGTTTTTCGAATTGGTCGGAATCACCACCACATCCAATTTGTATATCTCCCAAAATTCGCCTGCTTCCGTTTCGGCAGTACCTGTCATACCCGCCAGCTTGTGATACATCCTAAAATAGTTTTGAAGCGTAACCGTGGCATAGGTTTGGGTGGCATCTTCAATTTTTACATTTTCCTTGGCTTCAATGGCTTGGTGCAAACCGTCGGAATATCTTCTACCCTCCAAGACACGACCAGTTTGCTCATCCACAATTTTCACTTTGTTATCTACCACAATGTATTCCACATCTTTTTCAAACAGGGTATATGCTTTCAACAATTGCTGCACTGTATGAATACGTTGGTTTTTGGCGGTATATTCCGAAATAATACGCTCTTTTTTATCCAACTTTTGTTCATTTGTCAAGTTGGGCTCGTTTTCGGTTAGGGCAAGGTCGGTAGACAAGTCGGGCATAATGAAAAAGTGAGGGTCTTCTCCTTCCTTGGTTATCAAATCTATGCCCTTATCGGTCAGTTCTATGCTATTGTGCTTTTCGTCGATGGTAAAATAAAGAGGCTCATCGGCTTTGGGCATTTCCTTGTTGTTTTCTTGCATGTAGAAGTTTTCCGTCTTCTGCAATATCAACTTGATACCCGATTCACTCAGAAATTTGATGAGAACCTTGCTTTTGGGCAAGCCACGGTATGCCCTAAAAAGTGCAAGCGCAGCATCTTTATCCTCTGGCTTTTCTTTCAAGGTTTTTTTGGCTTGGTTTAAAAAATCGGCAACCAGCTTTTTTTGTGCTTCCACCAATTTAAAAACCCTCGGTTTCAACTCGTAAAACTCGTGCTCGTCTCCCCTTTGCACAGGGCCTGCAATTATCAAAGGCGTACGGGCATCGTCTATCAACACCGAATCGACCTCATCGACCATGGCATAGTGGTGCTTGCGCTGTACCAATTCGGTGGTGTCGCGCGCCATGTTATCGCGCAGATAGTCGAAACCAAACTCGTTGTTGGTACCATAGGTAATATCGGCTAAATACGCATTTTTACGTTCTTCGGTGTTGGGTTCATGCTTGTCGATACAGTCCACCAACAAACCATGAAATTCAAAAAGTGGCCCCATCCATTCGCTGTCGCGTTTGGCCAAATAATCATTCACCGTTACCACATGCACCCCACGACCGGCCAAGGCATTTAGAAAAGCAGGCAAGGTAGCTACCAATGTTTTACCTTCTCCTGTGGCCATTTCCGAAATTTTGCCTTGATGCAACACTATACCGCCAAGCAGCTGCACATCGTAATGCACCATATCCCAAGTCACTTCTGTGCCTGTAGCAGTCCATTTGTTGTACCAAACAGCCGTATCGCCCACTATGTCCACTCCCGTTCTTTTGGAAGCCATCAGTTTGTCGTGTTCGGTTGCACTAACTGTTATTTTTCCAAATTCTTTCCAACGACGGGCAGTTTCTTTTACCACTGCAAAAGCGGTGGGGAGCACTTCCATCAAGATAACCTCCAGTTGTTTGTTACGGTCAGATTCAAGTTTGTCTATTTCACTGAAAATCGCCTCTTTTTCGGCCACATCTATTGAGGAATCCTTCAAACGAAGGGAAAGTTCTGCCAAACGGGCATCTGTGCTTTGCAGTTTGGCATTGATGGCGGCTTTTATTTCAAAAGTTTTTTGCCTTAGTGCATTGTCGTCGATAGACTGAAGTTTTGAAAACTCCGTCTTTATTTTGTCCAAAATGGGCAAAAGCTCTTTGATATCGCGCTCCGACTTTGAACCGAAAAGTTTGGCTACACCTCCTGTTATATATTTCAGCATGCAATTTTTCTTTTTAAAGGATTGCAAATTTAAACCTATATTTCATTTTAAGGACACAATTTTTGAGGGCAAATTGGAAGATGATTTTGACTAAAAACAAAGCCTTTTTGCTCGGGCATGTTTCTATTTTAACTTGAATTTAATACTGCTTTGAAGGGCACTTTGTACATTTGCATGACAATTGACACTTTATGAAATTTTTTGGAAAAAAACTGACTCTGAAAGGAGGCAACAACACGATGAACTATTTGGAAGAAACAACCGCCTATGTCGGCTTCCTTATATTGCCTTGGTTGATTTTTGCTTACCTAATCTTCAAGCACATTTTCTAGGATATTCATTCCTATGCTTGCCTTTATCTAATCCAAATTAGATTAGATAAAGTCCCTTCTATTATTTTCACAACATCTTGTTAGAGGTTTTACCTTGTTTTTTCTATAGGTAAAATAAAAAAAATGCAATTTGTTTTTTTATTCCAAGTTGCAATGAATAACTTTGTATGTTAAGTTTTAAACAAGTTATTGCTCAAAACCACCTCCAATTTCAACCGTTCCTAAATGGAAGACTACAATAAAATAATCGAATCGCTAAGTGTACGTTACTTAAAATCGAAAAACATCAAAATTCTAAGATCCCACACGATTGAGAATTTTTACGACGTTGAAAATTTGGTTATTTTACTACACAAGGGTGAAATCTCGTTTGGAAAAGAAAACGAAAAAGTAACAGAAGGCGATGTATTGTTTATTCCAGCCGCCAAACTGGTGACACTTACTTACGGTAGCGGTACAGCTGCTAAATTGAAAAACGAAGATTTCATTAATAACAAGGAAAAGTACATTGCCACCAACCGAAACCCGCAAATGCTTTCCAACCATCCAAATGAAAGCTATACCTACTTGAGTTTGGAAGCCAAAGTATTCGATTCAGTCAATTTCTTTACCTCTCTCGACATACCTCCTTTTATCGTTCACAACAACGAAAAGTTGCAACAGCTTATTGTCGATTTGACTACTGAAAACATGGGTATTAAAGTAGGCAAAGAAAGATTCATAAAACTGTATGCCGAAATGATTGTGATTGAAATCATTCGTTTCATTTTGGATAAAAGGCTTTTTGTAGAGCAGTTGGCCACCAACAGCAACTATTTCAAAGACCCAAGGCTCATAGACATATTTACCTTTATCAAAAATAATTTGAACGGCGACCTCTCCAATGCCGTTCTTGCCGATGTGGCCAGTGTTTCAGAAGACTATGTGGGGCAGTATTTCAAAATGCTTACTGGCATAAACCCTCAAGACTATATCGAATACCAACGAATGGAAATGGCCGTGCACCTTTTGCGCACAACCAAATACAGCATTCGGGAAATAGGCAAACAAGTGGGTTATAAAGACACGGCCTATTTCTGTCGCCGATTCAAAATGATGTTTGGTATCCCAGCTGGTAAAATGAGACGTCGTGAATCGCTCATGAATATTTAAGAGCCTCGCTCTTTTTGAATGAGAAAATCAATCTTTTCTTTTTTGCCCCTTTTTATAAGGACTTGTTTTATTTTGAGTTTTCAAGTTTTGTGGGCACAAGGAGGAAAAGAATTTTGGTTTGCCGCACCCGAAATCACCCAAAAACATGGTGACCGACCCATTCTACTTCGCATT
>JBIKRJ010000097.1:0-8642 GCA_044349205.1 Cytophagales bacterium
ACATGTATGGTGGTGCCAATAATATCGCGGTGAACGGCGTGAATCCGATTGGCGGTTTGCAAGACGGCTACCCCGAACCACTTATGATGTTGCAAGCCGACATTGCGCCAAGTGCAAAAACCTCGGTAGTGGTGCAGTACTATCTAGACAACCAGCTTACAGGCCAGCGTTTGGATTCTGGACGTCAAGCCTTATTATATCGTTCATTCAATTTCAAAGGAAATGTGTACTCTAAATTTGGCACCTACACTCTTACAGCGGGTGGTGGTGTCAATTGGGCACGTATGTCACCTTTTACTTTGGGAAATCCATTGCAGTATTACCGTCAAGACATGTTCGAAAGACTTCCTTGGCAGTTTCATGGAAGTTCGGCCGCACGCTACAGTTCATACTATGAAGAGCAGAACGTAGCCGTAGATGTGCGTTGGGCAAGAGCTGGTACACAAGGTTTTATATTGGAAGGAAATGGACTACCTGCTGGGTTTGGTTTTATTGCCATATATGGCAAAACCGACAATAGCGGTGGTTTTAGAAGTTATGTACAAACAAACAATTCGCCTGTCAAAAATTTTGTAGGGGGAAGGCTTTTTAATAATTATTTCGGTCACGAGTTTGGTATCAACTACTACAACCAATTTGGCTACACCAACGCAGTGCAATTAAAGCCTGAAAGCCAAAAAATTATCACAGCCGATTTTAAAATTCGCCCCAAAAACTTATTTATTTACATAGAATCGGGTTTTGGAAGTTACCTAAGTCCCGATTACAAGGAAAAATGGACCAATGCGACCAATTTGAATGTATTAGTAAACAAAGAGGTAATTGGCTTCCCGTTCTCTTTTCAAGCCTATACTGTGGGTCAAAGTGTGGTAAACGTAAACAGTGATGTAATCAATTCTTCCATTCCTTATGTTCAGCCTTCTTACACAGGCCCAACCAACCTTTTTGGCGGTTCCGACATTACCACCTTTCAAGGGGTAATGACAGAAGTAGGGCAGTTAACCAACAATAGGCAGGGTGCCAATTTGCAACTAAATCCCACCATAGGAAAGTTGAAAATAAGCTTTGGCTACAGCATAAATCAGGAAATTGAAAATAAATTTAGCGCAGATCCTCGATACAATGCCATTTCTTTTCAACATAGGTTAAATGCATTTACCAGGTCTAGGTTCAACTACTTCCAAAATGGTGTTGGTCCTTATTCGGGTATTACTGCCCTTTACAGAAGAACATTTGAGAAAATTCAAATTACCGATGCCACGGTCGATTACCTTAAATCGTTCAATGCGGTTGATTTGAATTTGAAATACAAACTAACGCTTTTCCACAAAGACTTAGTTTTGACAAACTATGCATCTTATAGTTCCGCCCAAGACGCTTTGCAGGCTGCACCTTTGTTCGACAACTCGGCTTTTGTGCGATATTTCTATGATGAGTTAATGGCGTTTTATTCACTACACAAAAAAGTAGCATTGGTAGGTTTTGCAGGAGTCGAGACTATGCAAGCCAACAAAAGGACACAGTTGGTGGACGATAAAGGTTTGCTGACCAACGACAAAGTGAATGGCAAAGCTCGTGACCAATTTGGAACTGGTTATGGCGTGGGTATCGACTATGATTTTTCACCAAAAGCTGGTTTGTTTTTCCGTCATCGTTGGTTTGATCACAAAGATAAAAACTTCATTCGTGACGAATTTAAAGGTCAAGAATCATCTGTTGAACTAAAAATCTTTTTCTAAGCAATAACTCTTAATAGAGATGAAGATTACAAAACTTTTGGCAATTAGTATAGGGCTTCTAGCTAGCAGCACTATTTCTTATGCGCAATCCGACCTTGTGAATTTTACTGGGTTAGGCAGGGTTTATGTTACCAACGACAAGCTTTCGGGTGAAGGCGTCAACGGAGATACTACCTCCAAAAAGCGAGCTACCAATGGCTACACACTTTTCGATTTGGGAGTAAATGTAAGTCCCAACGAATTGGTAAAAGCTTCCGTTATTTTGCGTGCCAAAAACAATTTTGGTGGTTTCTATGGCGATGGCTCAAGTTTAAATATTCGTCAGTTTAGGGTTGAAGGCAATGTAAGCAACAAGGTAAAGTACCAAATTGGAGACATAGACCTTGGGCTTACTCCTTATACCTTACACAACTTTCAAGAGGTGTATCAGGATTACGAAGCCGATGTGTTCAAAATTAGAAGAGACATCGTGTCGTATGAAAACTTCAACTTTGGAAACAAGTGGAGGTTGCAAGGTATGGATGGCAAAACCACTTTAAAGTTTGGAAAATTCATTGACAAACTTAGAATAAACGCTTTCGCCACGCGTGTGAAACGTGCCAATTTTGCTTTCAACGACCCGGATCGTTTGTTTTATGGAGGCAGAGTGCAAGTGGTTCAGAGCAAATATTTTGAAATTGGTGGAAACCTAACTGGTATGTCCGATTTGGCGGGTACGGTACGTGATACATTGTTTCAATATGACAATTTGGTCACGACTACCGATATGAAAGCAAATTATGATTTTGGTAAACTAGAGTTAAGTCTTTTTGCTGAATTAGGTTCCTCTAATTACAGTTACAAAAGGATGAAAAAGAACATCGAATACAAATATGATGATTATTTCTATGATGGTGGTTTGGGCGCTGTGTACAAGCCGGGAAACTTCACAGTAGGTTTCCAAGGTTCTTACCGCGAAGTAGGTGCGCAATTTAGTAGCCCAGGCGCTCAAACACGTAGAATTAATGATTTTGCCCAATCTTCCTTGTTCGATGTCTACAAAAACGGAGCTCAAGTTAGAACACAAACACTTTTTGATAGGTACTCAAACGAGCAGTTGTACAATCAATCTTTGAAAACAGTATTAATGCCCTATTTGCCTGAATACAACAACCTTACGCCTTATGGTTCAGCAACTCCCAATAGAAAAGGTGTCACAGCCAAGGTGACCTTGAAAGAAAATGAAAGATTAATCCAAGCAGACTTTACTACCGAAATGCTGTCAGAGGTATTGGGCGAAGGAACAAAAGAGTTGCGTTCTTACACAGGAATGAGAGGAGGACTTTTGCTCAATGCCAACAAGCTTTTGAAATTCAAGAAAGCTATCGTGCTTTCAGCAGGTTACCGAAATGAAAATACTACAAGGGCAGGTGATTTGAAAGTAGATTTGAAGAGCACGATCATCGATGCAGGTTTGACAATTGAAGTATTAAAAAGCTTTGATTTAATGGCAGGATACAAATCTATAGATGCAAAAGGAAACGAGTTTCTAGCTTATCGAAACCAAAACAGTGGGCTTATCAGCGATTTTTACAACTACAATGTTGATGTAAACGAAGGAATTGTTTCCTTTGGTGGTCGCTATCGTTTCAACAACAGAACTTTCTTTACCATCAATTATCAACAATTGGCTTACCAAAACGAAGTCAGAAAGGGAATTAACTACAATATAGACCAATTATTCTTCAATTATACTTTGGTATTCTAATGAGAGGTGGCAATACCACATATTTCCCTTTTGTATCGATGAGAAGAATTAGTTTTTATTTCTTAGCACTAACTGTCTTATTTGTGTCTTGTAAACGCACGATAAGCGAAGGCGTATTAGGACCTGAGAAAAAAGCAGCTTCTCCCAATTTCAAAGTATTGGATACGTTAAAGGCTAATTATTTTAATGGTCTTGATTCAATAAAATTATCCTCTTCCATTAAGAAGGGGAGCGACAAAGGAAAAGTGGCTTTTCAGAAGACTGTCTATCATATCGGTACGGTTTATAATAAGGAAACGGGTCTCATTAAAGACACTTTAATTGGGAAAAAGCAAAGCGGATTTCATACTTTTTTTAGAGCCAATTTTAATGAAGTGGTGAGTTGGAAACTAAAGTTGTATCCTTTAGACAATTCAAAATTTAAAACATTTAGTGGTACTACTTCTAAATTGGACAGTACCAATACTTTGTGGGATGGTAGCACAGACGGAAGTGCAATATTTGCAAAAGGGGATGTGGTTGTAGCGGAGTTGTCTTTTTTAGAAGGCACATCCCTGAAGTTGTATGATACTATCAAAGTTGCAACCGAGATTTTTTACCCAGCTTCTCAAGCCTTGTTGTTGAATGATTTTGAGGGCGATTATGGCAATACGTTTACCTACAATGATCAGTTAGATTCTAAACCCAGTCCACTTCCCGATGTGGATAAAAATGAAGAAGGAGACAAAAGTCGTATAGCACCACAAGGAAAGAAGTCGATGCGTATTTATGGTACTGATAATAATGGAGATTATTTCGTGGGAGGAATGAACATTCAAAAGTTTAATACGGATGTAATTAAAAACTATGCACCCAAAGACATTTATTTTAACGTTTTCGTGTATGGTTATCCCCCTGAAAATAGTTTAGGAATTAACACCAAGGCCACAAAGCTTAACATTGGTGTTTCGGAAGACGATGCAGTACAAAATGGAGAGTTCAACCCACTCAATGAAGATACTTTTGAAAAACAAATCAACGTGGAATGGTCTGGTTGGAAATTGATTAGTATTCGTTATGCCGATTTGGTCAAATCAAACAGTGTAGCCAATGGGGGAAGCGGAAATGGCATATTGCAACCTGACAGAGCTTTTTCTTTCAATTGCAACCTCATCGCTTCGCCTAATGGTTCAACAGTGGGCGCTAATATCGACTATGTTATCATTACGTATGGCAAACCTTTTGAATTGGGTGATCTATGAAAAAGCAATATAAAATTTTACTTCTCATAGTAACTTTCTTCGGATTGCTTTCTTGTAAGAAGAAGTATGATGCCGATTTAATTGGCCCAGTGGGCAAAGAGGAATTAAATCCTAAAATTGTATCAGTTTTTACTGCAAGTGCCGACACAGCCAACTTTGCTATTAAACCGTTCATTCCGTTTTTTTTCAAAGGAGCTTTCGACAAGAAAATTACCTGGAAAATTACCATCAAAGGCTTGACATCTGGTGCTGAAAAAACCATCATTGGTACATCTTCAGTATTAGATTCTTTAAACGCAGTATGGAATGGTGCTCAAGATTCTTTGTACTATTTTGTACAAGGCGAAAAATGTCTTGTAACCCTAACTGATTTTTATCCCCAAACATCCAATAATTTTTACAATGATCTCAACAACAAAGGCACTGTAATGCCCCCCTCAAGTAAAATAACAGTTGTTGATACAATTAAAATTACCAAAACCAAGATTTTGCAAGATAAAGCTTTTGAATTGTTTGATTACAAGCAAGTTAATACATCTACTACTTATAGTGTTGATTATGACCCTAATCAGACATGCTACCCTTCTTTAGTGCGAAATTCTGAATGTGCTACTGAATTGGGCGGCAGTACATCCAATATTGTTACCGTAATTAATTCTCCTTTGCCTCTAGCAAGAAAAGGCTTGCCAATTAGCCAAAAAACAAAAAATACTCCTAGAGAAAGAGACTCAGCTACTGTGAAATATAGTGATGCTTATTTTATTTTGAAAGGTACAGACATTACAAAAGATTATTACATCGGAAGAATGGAGAGAACTTTAGAAACTTCATTTGAATCCAAAGCGCTAAAATTTCTTAAAAGCAACACTATTTCACCAAGTGACCTATGGTTCAGTGTTTTCGTTTATGGTATTGCTGATGGTTCAAGATTGAACTATACCATTAAAGAAGATGACACAGGTGATGGTAAATTTACAACATTGCCACCTTGTGTTGACTATGTTGGAGACTATCCTGGAAAAGGAACTGGTGACGATGCTTATGAAAAATCTATAGTTGTTGATTTTCTTGGTTGGAAGTTATACAGTTTTAGATATTCTGATTTTGATGTTGTAGCAGATGGTAAAAATGGAAATGGGAACAAAATCAGAAATCCAGAAAAAATATGGAGTGTTCAATTTTCTTTGGTGGCTTCTAAACCAGGAGGTTCTGCTCAAGTGATTTTTGATTATCCGGTAATGACGGTTGGTGGTCCATTAAAATATTAGTGACAGCTTCGATGTACAAATTCATTAAGAAATATTCCCCACTTTTTGTTCTTGCAATTGTTTTGTTTGTTTCGGCTTGTGCAAGTCTTACCAACAAAAGTTTGGAAGATGGTGGTTCTAGCGAATTTCAATCTAAAAAGACCGTAAAACCCATTGATTTTACCATTGAAAATGAACAACAATACGAGGCAATCGACGGTAAAGTATATCCTTACGAACCCGAGGAGCGAGTTTCTGTCATTGACATCAATGGGGGTGTAATCGAATCGTTTAACGGCGAAATTTACAATTGGTGGACAGGCGAAGGCGGTCGTTATACATTGGAAAAACAAGGAGGAGCATTGAAAGTGAGTGCACGAAAAGTTGGACCCAATTACGATGCTTTTGGTACACCATTTGACGGGTACGATTTTTCTGACGGTGTGGCCATTAAGGTACGTGCAAGGTCGGAAGGAGAAAAGTCTCCGATTCTTCGAATAGATTTCAAGGATGGAAATGGATATGTATCCAATGGTAAGCCGGTGGTAAACCGCATTGCTAGAAGTGCTGAATTTACGGACTATTATTACCGTTTCGACCACAAATTGAAGCAAATGTATCCCGATGAAAAACCATTGGATGCTAAAATGATTAAGGAAATTTTGTTCTTTGTGAATCCTGGTAGCAGTTCATACACCGGCACACTGTACATAGACGAAGTAAAGGCAGTTACGGTAGCTGAAGCCATTGCCAACACTAAAGTAGTGGTTGAAGTAGGGAGCAATGGTGGCATGATCGACGATTTTTCGGAGGGGATAACTACTTGGTGGTGCAGTGGTAATGAAAAATCCGATTCGCCAGACGGTAAAGTATTTCGAGTTACAGCCAATAAAGTTGGGCCAGCCTACGATGCTTTTGGTCGTTCATTTGACCCTATCAATTTCAATGTAGCTTCAACTATACGCGTCAGAGCCAAGGTTGAAAGTGATGAAGTGCCCAATGTTCGTTTGGATATTAAAGACCCTAATGGGTATGCAACCAATGCCAAACCAAATTTTGTGAAGTTTGACAAAGGAAATGTTTGGACCGATTATTATTTCCCATTCAAAGGTCGTTTTACACAAACCTGGCCAAATTATAAGAAAGTAGACCCTACACAAATTGTTGAATTCTTGTTTATGATCAATGCAGGAAAGTCTCCTTGGTCTGGTAAGCTGTACATTCAAGAGGTAGAAGCCATTATCCCGTTGGTAGAAGATGCCAAACAAGCCACAAGTTCAAGTGGTAAAGTGATTCAAGAGTCTCCCTCTGCTTTATCTGGCCAAATAATTGATAATTTCGAGGAAGGCGTTGATAGTTGGTGGATGGGAAGCGACAAATACACACTAAACAGCATCAACGACAAAATCATGCATGTAGCTTGCAAGGAGATTGGTGCTGACTACGAAACCTTTGGAAAAGGATTTGGAGCTCAAGATTTTACCAAAACTCCCATTGTGGTTGTTCGGGCGATGGTTGAAGGTGATCAATCGCCGATGGTTCGAGTCGATGTAAAAGATTCAGATGGTAGAGTTGCTAACATTAGCCCCATCATACTTCCTTATTCCAACGATGGTAAATTCCATGACTATTTTTATGATTACAGGGGAAAATTCAGTCAAGTTTACCCAGATGTGCAAACCATGAACCCCTCTCAGGTGCAGGAAATTTTGTTCTTTATCAATCCTGGTGGAACAAAACTAAATACAAACATCTACATTGAAGACATCAAAGCACTGACCCCAGAAGAATATCAAAAAGCCATAAAGCCATAATTTTATCAAGATGAAAAAGTCAGTTTTTTACGCATTCCTTTTTTCTGCCTTAGCTTTTGCTTCTTGTAGCAAAAAAAGTTCAGGTGACGAGATTGACCAAAAAGTTCAGGAGCTCATTTCTAAAATGTCGATTGAGCAAAAAGTAGGTCAAATGACACAGTTGAATTTGAATACTATACTTACCAATGGTTATGGTGCGCCGTGGGATTCAATTCAAATGGACAGTTTGAGGAAAATGTTGAAAGAAAGACACATTGGTTCTTTTCTTAATTGCATAGACCATGCCTATACATTAGAAAAATGGCATGAAATAATTACCAAAATACAGGATGTTGCAACCAAAGAAACAGATTTAAAGATTCCGGTGGTCTATGGTATTGATGCGATTCATGGCGTCAATTTTACTAGAAATTCGACCTTGTTTCCTCACAATATGGCACTTGCGGCAGGAAGAAATCCTGAATTGGTTCAAAAAGCGGAGTCAATTACCGCTATGGAAACCAGAGCTTCAGGTATTCGATGGAACTTTGACCCTGTGTTGGACGTGGGGCGTCAACCGCTATGGTCTCGTTTTGGCGAGACATTTGGAGAAGATGTATTCTTAACCAAAACCATGGGTGCAGCAACCATTAAAGGACAACAAGGCGATAATGTAAATACGCCCACTACTGTGGCAGCATGTATGAAGCATTATTTAGGTTATTCTTACCCCACAACTGGCAAAGACCGTTCGCCAGCTTTAATACCCGAAGTGATGCTTAGGGAAATATTCCTTCCACCGTTCAAATCGGCAGTTGAGGCTGGTGTGAAAACGGTTATGATCAATTCTGGCGAGGTAAATGGCATTCCTGTAC
>JBIKRJ010000098.1:0-8553 GCA_044349205.1 Cytophagales bacterium
AGAAATCTTGGGTGATAAATTTGTAGTTTTGAACCAAGACGAGCAACACGCCACACTACTTAAAGCAATTAAAGTAGAAAAGTCATTTGTGTTTATCACATTCATCGTCATTATTGCCGTTGCAGCTCTCAATATATTGTTTTCATTAACGCTTACTGCCATCGAAAAAAAGCAAGATGTTTCATTGCTGAAAGCGCTCGGGGCATCGGATAGTTTTTTGAAAAAGATATTTCTTTTGCAAGGCTTCTTAATTGGTTTTATCGGAACAGCACTCGGTTTGGGTTTGGGCTGGGGTATTTGCCTTTTGCAGCAAAAATATGGCTTCATTTCGATGGGTATTGAATCGTCTTTGGTGGATGCGTATCCAGTCCGAATACAATGGTCTGATTTCTTTTTGGTAGGAACTGCCGTATTTCTCATCACTTTGGTTTTCGCCTTGAAACCTGCTTTAGAAGCTACCAAACAAAAAATAGAAGAGATTTAAAAAATCATGAACTATTTTTCTACAAAAATAAAACTTGGTGCTGCTACGCTCAATCAAACACCATTTGATTGGGCAAACAATCTTTCCAATATTAAAAATACGATCGCCAATGCCAAAGAACAACAGGTCGATCTGCTCCTTTTACCCGAATTGTGCATTTGCGGTTATGGCTGTGAAGATTTGTTTTTGGCCGAATGGTTTGTAGAAAAATGTTTGCAAAAGCTGCTGTCAATATTGCCTCACACCCTCGACATCGCAGTTAGCGTTGGCTTGCCTATGGCTTGGAAAGGGAAAATTTACAATTGTGCTTGCCTCATACAAAACGGTGAAATTTTAGGATTCACTGCCAAACAAAATTTGGCAAATGATGGGGTGCATTACGAGCATCGCTGGTTTAAAGCTTGGCAAAGTGGCATAACGGAAAGCGTATCGGTAGAAGGTAAAAATTATCCTTTTGGTAATGTGACATACAGCATCTTGGGCATAAAAGTTGGATACGAGATATGCGAAGATATGTGGCATTCTGAAAACAGACCTGCCAAAAGTCATAGCCAAAATGGGGTGCAATTGATTTTGAATCCAAGCGCAAGCCCCTTCACTTTTGGAAAAACCAAACGAAGAGAAAAAATTATACTTGACTCTACGCTTTCTTACAACTGCACCTATTTGTACGCCAATCTTTTAGGCAACGAGTCGGGGCGAATCCTGTTTGATGGGGAAATATTTATGGCTTCGAATGGAAAAGTAGATGCACAAAACAAGCGCTTTTCTTTCCTTCCCTACAACTTGCTCACGCAAGAATACCTTATTGAAAACCAACGATTATTCCCTGTTTCTGATTCATATGTTCCTATAACAGAAAGCAAGGAATTGGAGTTTTGCAAGGCAGCCTCCCTTGGTCTTTTCGATTATTTGCGCAAAAGCAAAAGCAAATGCTATGTGCTGTCGCTAAGCGGTGGAGCCGATTCTTCTGCTTGTGCTGTGTTGGTTAGAAAAATGATTGACTTTGCTTTAGAGGAAATGAATGTAAATAATTTCTTGTATAGAATAGGGGTGTCAATTCAAAATAGTGAAAATGAATCGTCTGAAATTGAATACATTACCTCTCAACTTTTGCATTGTGCGTATCAAGCTACCGAAAACTCCTCCAAAGATACTTTTTTATCTGCAAGGGAATTGGCCAAAGAAATAGGAGCTACTTTTTACAATTGGCACATAGACGATGCCCTAAAAGTTTATACCAAAAAAATCGAAGAAGCGACCAATTCTTCGCTAAGTTGGGAAAAAGATGATTTGGTTTTGCAAAATATCCAAGCACGGGCAAGAGCACCTTTTATTTGGTTGTTGGCAAACATGAAAAATGGCTTACTTCTTACCACCTCAAACCGTAGCGAGGGCGATGTGGGCTATTGTACCATGGACGGCGACACTGCTGGTGGACTTGCACCTATCGCCGGTGTGGACAAAACTTTCATACAGCATTGGCTTCTATGGGCCGAAAAAAAATTCAGATTACAATCGTTGCAATATGTCAATAATTTGACCCCGACTGCAGAACTGCGACCTTTAGAGAAAAACCAAACGGATGAATCGGATTTGATGCCTTATCCCCTTTTGTTGCAAATTGAAATTTTGGCTATACAAGAAAGACTATCGCCTAAACAAGTTTTTGAAACTTTAAAAAACCGCAAGGAATATGCGCAAGATTTACTCAAGACTAGCATTCAAAAGTTTTATCGCCTTTGGCAAAGGAACCAATGGAAAAGGGAACGACTTGCTCCTAGCTTTCATTTAGACAACTTCAATGTAGACCCAAAAACCTGGTGCCGTTTTCCTATTCTTGGTAGTGGCTTTGAAGAAGAATTGAATGATTTGTAATTTTTTAGAGAGCTAACTTTCTGTAGAGCTTATATTTATAGAAAGTAACTTGGAACTAAGGGTAACGAATTGTTGTTTTTTTGTTAACCAAACTACTAAGCCATGCTACCTCAAACCCGCCACAAAAGACTCACCAATATGGTGTTCAATTGTATTGAAGGATGTGAAAGATACTTCAAAAACTTGCAGATGGAAAACCAAGAAACGACAAGTGATATAAGCGAATACGTAAAAAGGGGACTTTCCAATTTACTTAAACTTAAGGAAAACCTTGTCAAGGATTTGTCTGACAAAAACAACCAAAAAAGAGCTGTTAAAAAAGAACTATTAAAAAGGTACAAAAAAGCAGTAGAGGTGCTTCGTAACAAAGTGCTTTACCAAGTAGATAAAGCACTGAAAATATGGAATCGTACAAACAACGACTTGGTATATTTGCGCTGAAAACAGGATTACCAAAAATCGTGAGGTGAGACAATTTCGGCTTGGTTATTCAACCTGAAACCAAGCATCACTTCATGAGAACCGTTGGCATATTTGCTTATATTAGAAGTGTTTACATCATAGGAGTAGCCTACGTCTATCAAATTTTTGATAGTAATGCCAGATAAAAACACGATGGCATCTTGGTTTCGGTAACTAACCCCACCCCAAAACAAATTCAGGTATTTCATTTTGGCATTAATATCTATCTGATAAGCCGAATTGGGCACCGTCTTGAACAAAAAAGAAGGAATGAAACTCAATTCTCTGTTCAATTTTATTCTGTAACCAGCTGTGGTGTAATAATGCCTGTTTAACCTTCCTTGGTTACCAAGCTTGTTGTCAAACAACTGCATAGAAGAAATGCCTCCAAAAAACTTGGATGAATAAAACCATACACCAAAGGACATGTCAGGTTTAAGTGTGTTGTAACCCGATACCGCAACATCTGGTACATTATCGACAAACTCTACTTTTTCCTGATTCAAACTGTTTTGCAACAAACCAGCCGAAGCCCCCAAAGACATTTTCCATTCCAAATTCAATGGAATATGATAGGCATAGGTCACGTAGGCTGCATAATTTGCCATAGCTCCCAAAGTTTGTCCTGTTGCCATTCCACCTATCGCATGATGCGCCATATCCATTTTTTTACTGAATTTTTTGTCGTGCCTTGAATGTATTTTGTTGAATGGTGAGTTTCCAGATGCGTAAAAATTTTGAGGAGCACCATTGAACCCTGTCCATTGATTACGATATCCCAACTTAACATCCAAAAAATCGTCGGTTCCAGCCACAGCAGGATTCAATAGATAATAATTCATCATATATTGACTGTACTGGCCTTGTTGTTGTGCTTGAACTTTGAACAAGCCAAGACTAAAAAATCCTAAAAACAAAACCAATATTTTTATTATACTTTTTTTCATTTTTCTATATTAATGATTGTCAGATGTTTATTTTTTTTAACGAACTAAAGTCAGATAACCTGATTGATTGTTGTAACCCCTTTCTTTAAGGTCAATCATATAGTAATAGGTAGACTCAGCCAAGTCTTGGCCACCCCGTTTTCCATCCCAAGGAGTTGGGTATCCCGGTTCGCTTTTGAAGACGCGCTCGCCCCACTGGTTGAATATCTCGACGGTGGCTTTTTTGAAGTATAATATGTTTGGAATCTCAAAGAAATCGTGGTTCCCGTCGCCGTTGGGCGTGAAAGTATTGGGGACTTTCAGGCGTATATTCAGCACCACTTCCACTTCTGCCGTGTCGGTACATGCCAATGGCGAAGTGAGCGTGACAAACAAGGTGAATTTGGTCTTGATGGCCTGCACCGTGGCCTGTGTGCTTGATGAGAATGCGTCGGTAATCGATTTATTGGCGAAATCGTCGTCTGAGAACCAGGCATAGGTGATGTTGGTTGGGCTACTCTTGGCGCCTTCCAAGGCAAATGGCTTGGGTTCGGCCACTTCAATGATGGGTTCGCCGTTGCCAATGAGCGCTAAAGGCTTGGCCACCACCTGAACCACGGCCGGGCCAAGGTCTAGGGGTGTACAGCTTTCGGAGGTGGCCTTTACAATGATGTTGTTGGAACCAACACCGAGACGATTGGCGCCTACCCCAAGGGCAAGGTCTACACCCGTGCCCGAGGAGGCAGTACCCAAGGGATTGTTCCCGATAAATGCACGGTAGGTCACGTTGGGATCAGATGCCGATACCGTGACTTTTGCCTCTTTGCTTTCGCACACAAGGTCGCCTGCCAATGTTTTGGCGGTGGGCTTGGCGCTGACATTCACGGTCGAGAGGTTAGACTTGACGGGCGAACCTGGACAGCTGCTGCTAATCGCCTCGACATAATATTGGCCTTGATCGGCAAGTTCTGCCACTGCTTTTGAATAAGTGGGGGAAGTAGCGGAAGAAACCAACAAGGTGGAAGGCGCCTTGTACCAGTTGTAACCCGAGAGGGTGCCAGCACCAGCACCGCTAGCGGTGGCAGTAAGGGTTAATGGGCTTCCTTCGCAAATGGTTGGGACTGTGGCAGGCAATGTAAGGGTAATTTCACCTGCCCTGTTGATAACCGTAGTGGCCGATTTGGGCGCACAGTTGCCACTGTTGACCAGCGCCGTTATGGTATAGCTCTTGCCGGGTAGCATATTGGACACCTGGTTGGTCGTGCTGTTGGCATTGGTGATAATAGCCCCGTTGTCCGCTTCCCAGGAAATGATCCCTGAGGAGATGGGGTTCAGTTGCAAATCTTGGATGGTGGAACAAGTAGCCAATGGCGAAACGGATGGCGTGTTAAATACAGGTTGGCTAGGCGTGGGCGAAACCCTCACCCTGACGGAGTTGGAAACGGCCGTGCCGCAGGAACCAGTAACGGTCAGCTTGTATAATCCCGAATCTGCTGGCGTGGGCGAGGCAACGGAATAGGTGGCGCTATTACCCCCCAAGGTGCTGCCGTCTTTTTCCCACTGGTACGACAGGCCGAAGCCGCTTGCTTTCGCCTGTAGGGAAAAAGCGGTTCCCTCGCATGGGACGGGTAAAGGGGCATTGGGCTGCTGCGTGATTTTTGTACTCCTTCTCACCTCGAGCCCCGCATCGTTGGATGTTTTATCACAAATGCCATTGGCTTTTACAATAACACGATAGGTGGAACCTGAATCAGACATTGATAGATTGGAAAGCTGGAGTCTTGAAGTGGTGGCTCCCGAAACACCCGAACCATCGTTCAAAGGCTGGTTATTTTTATACCATTGAAATGTAAAAGGAGAAGACGGTATTGAAACATCGAACGTTTCTAAGGTCTTAGAATCACCTTCGCACGCTGTTATGTCAGACAATGTGGCAACATTGACCAAGCCTATCTTGACAATTGTGGATTTCGGTTTCGGATCTACACCACAACCACTAGATACATTCAAAATGTATTCACCATCATTCTGGAGAATTTTTGCATCGTTAATAGTGAAAGTATAGCTTCCATCGTTTTGAGTTTTCTGATCAATTGGAGTAGATGAACCCACCTTTAGTAGTTCGAATACAAATGGCGAGGTTCCTCCTACCTGTGCTGTAAATGTCACATCTTCACCGTCGCAATAAAAGGGTGATGTGGTTCTGAACGAATTGGTAGTAGTCTTGGTGTTGACCGTAAGCAAAGCCTCGCGCGACGTAATGGCGCACAGGCCGTTGTCCTTTATCTCCACCTTGTATTTGTCGCCATTCTGGCCAACGGTAGCCAAAGTCACGGGATAGGTAGGCGAGTCGCCGCCCAAAGAAAGAATGGCGGTGCCGTTTTTGTACCATTGGTAGGTGAGCGTGGAACTGCCCCCGTCGCTGCCCTTGGCGTCAGCCACGCTGAATATGACATCACCTCCAGCACATGTGCCTTGGTCGGCGGGCTCAGTTGGTTTCAAACTTACCCCGTTCACAATCACTTTGGCAATATTGGATGTGGCAGTCGCGCAAGATCCAGTGGCTCCCGAACTAGTTACTACAACAGTGTAATCGCCCGCGTCGGAGGACTGAGCTGAATTCCTCAAAAGCGAGCTACCTGTTTCGGAAGGCACTAAATCGATTCCGTTCCTTTGCCATTTGTAGCTAAGTGTCGGTAGCCCCGAAGCTGATGCTTGCAAAGTAAAACCCTCGCCCACGCAAACTGTGGCAGGCAATGGCTGAACAGTAATGGAAGTACCGGGATTGACGATTTGATTAAATTCAATTGGTTTTGCTGTTGTACATGAATTAAGAGTAGCTGTCAAAGCATAAACAACACTACTTGCTGATGTGGTTGTATTTGTTAGTTTTTGTTTAATCAAACCACCCGAACCAGCACTAGCTCCTGTCACATTTCCCGATGACTTCACCTCCCAATTAAGTGTAGCGGAGCTGATATTTGAAGAAAACGAAATGTTAGTTGAATCTCCTGAACAGATGGGACCATAGTTACTATAAGCAGTCACCAATGGTACAGGTTTAACATTTATTGTATAAGTTTTGGTGATTGAACCTGGGCAATTTGTTGGTGATGGTCCTTTGACAGAAATTACATAATTCACAGTTGCAATAGTTGTATTTAGGTTAGTAAGTGTTTGGGCTACTATGTCTCCACTACCATTTGCCGTAAACCCAGACACACCGTTTGGAGAACTTGCCGTCCAAGTGAATGTGGAGTTGGGGATGTCGGAAATTAGCGTAACCGCCTCAGAGGAATTTTCTGAGCATATTGTTTGGCTCAAAACAGCGTTACTGACAGTTGGTTTACCATTCAATGTAACATTGATTTCAGATGGGGAACCATTCCCACAGTCATTTTTCGGCGTACAGCTCACTTTAAAACTTCCCGCCACACTTCCCCAGTTGATAGAAACGCTGGTTTGGTCATCGGCACCAACAATAGTTCCGCCCGAAACACTCCATTTTATTCCTGTAACCCCCGATGGTATTCCACCAGATAACTGGTAAACAGAATTGGTTTGGTCTACACAAACAGAAGTGCTACCCGTTACAGCTCCAATAACTGCACCAGCCTGTGATTTGACGGTGGCCGCCAATGCCCTGGGCGTGCCGGATCCACAATTATTGCTTGGTGTGACTGTAATTGAGTAGGGACCTCCAGCAGTGGTCCATGTTATTGAGGTACTATTTGTAGTAGAACTGCCTATGGTGCCTCCACCACTAACCGACCATGTGTAAGCTGTAGCATTTGCTGCGTTTGTGACCGAATAAGGCTGTGTCCCCGTACATGGGTTAGACTCACCAGTTATTATTGAAGGCTGAGCTGGTTTGTCATTGACCACCACAGTCCTGGCAGGAGTAGCGGCAGAAGTACCGCAAGTATTGTTCGCCGTCACGGTAATGTCGCCACCCGTGGCAGTCGATGAGAAATTTAAAGTTGTGTTGTTTGTGGTTCCCGCAAACGTAGCTCCTGTGCCACTGTAAGCCCAAGTGTAACTGGTAGCTCCAGTAACAGCGGTTACCGATACTGCTTGCGAGGTGGCTCCCGCACATACGGGGCTATTGAATGTGATTGCGCCAGGGGCTGCAGGTATATTATTGACCAAAACAGCTCTTGCAGGAGAAGTGGCAGAGGTGCCACAAGAATTGGTCGCTGTCACGGTGATGTCGCCACCCGTGGCAGTCGATGAGAAATTTACTGTTGTGTTGTTTGTGGTTCCTGCAAACGTAGCTCCTGTGCCATTGTAAGTCCAAGTGTAGCTGGTAGCACCACTAACTGCGGTTACCGATACTGCTTGTGAGGTGGCTCCCGCACACACGGGGCTAATAAAAGTAATTGCGCCTGGAGCAGCTGGTTTGTCATTGACCACTACAGTCCTGGCAGGAGAAGCGGCAGAAGTACCGCAAGTATTAGTCGCCGTCACGGTGATGTCGCCACCCGTGGCAGTCGATGAGAAATTAACCGTTGTGCTATTTGTGGTTCCCGCAAACGAAGCTCCTGTGCCACTGTAAGCCCATGTGTAGCTGGTGGCGCCTGTAACAGCGGTTACCGACACAGCTTGAGCCGTCGCTCCCGCACATACGGGGCTAGTAAAAGTAATTGCGCCAGGGGCAGCTGGTTTGTCATTGACCACAACAGCTCTTGCAGGAGAAGCGGCAGAAGAACCGCAAGTATTGGTCGCTGTTACGGTGATGCCGCCACCTACAGCAGTCGATGAGAAATTAACCGTTGTGCTATTTGTGGTTCCCGCAAACGAAGC
>JBIKRJ010000099.1:0-8546 GCA_044349205.1 Cytophagales bacterium
ACCGAATCGCCTAATCGATTCGTAAGGCTGAAGTCTAACGTCACCATTACATCAATTGTCGAAGAGACAGCATTTCAAACCGAAGAATATGTACACCCTAACCCCGGAAGCGAGGGCGGCACTCTGACGTTTTACTTGCCCTATTCGCAAAGCATAAGCATAAAGATATATTCATTAGATGGGAATGCTGTTTATGAAAAAAACTTAATGTATTCACAAGGCAGCCATCAATTACCATTTGAAGTGGCTTCTGCACCCAAAGGCATGTACCACATCGAAATCATAAAGGAGAATTCCCGAACGCTGCATAAATGGATAAAGATGTAGTAAAAAGCCCCAGCAAAATATGTTGGGGCTTTTTTTTGAGGCATCTTCAATATTTTCCTATACTTTCACAACGCAATACATGTTGTAGAAAATTTAGTTTTCAACTCTTTTCCACGATTTTCGTACATACCCTTATTCAATACATAAAACGATGGAAGCCACACTGAAAAAACCGAAAGGGGGCGAGTTTCTTATAAAAGAGACCAGCGCAGATGAAATCTTCATCCCCGAAGAATTCAACGAGGAACAAAAGATGATGGCCGATATGTGCCGTGATTTTCTAAACTCGGAAGTACTGCCCCACCTAGATCGAATCGACGCTCAAGAGGAGGGACTGATGCCCACCATATTAAAGAAAGCGGGCGAATTGGGTATTTTGTCCATCTCGCTTCCAGAGGCGTATGGTGGTTTTGGCAAAGATTTCAACACTTCGCTGTTGGTAACCGAGATTGTAGGGGCAGGACATTCCTTTGCCGTAGCCTTGTCGGCCCACACCGGTATTGGCACCCTGCCCATCCTTTATTTTGGCAACGAAGAACAAAAACAGAAATACATTCCCAAGTTGGCTACGGGCGAACTGATGGCAAGCTACTGCTTGACAGAACCTGGTTCCGGATCAGATGCCTTGGCTGCCAAAACAAAGGCAATGCCCACTGCCGATGGTAACCATTACATTTTGAACGGCCAAAAAATGTGGATTACCAATGCAGGTTTTGCTGACGTATTCATCGTCTTTGCTCAAGTGGATGGTGATAAATTTACTGGTTTCATCATTGAGAGAAATACACCCGGACTCAGCTTCGGCAACGAAGAGCACAAGATGGGCATCAAAGGGTCTTCTACCCGTCAGGTGTTTTTGTCGGACGTAAAAGTACCGAAAGAAAATGTGCTGGGTGAAATAGGCAAAGGCCATTTGATTGCCTTCAACATCTTGAACGTAGGCCGAATAAAATTGGCCGCCGCGGCTTTGGGAGCTGCTAAAAGAGTGAGCACCCTTGCCATTCAATATGCCAAAGAACGCCAGCAGTTCAAAATGCCCATTGCCCAGTTTGGAGCCATTCAGCACAAGCTGGCCGAACAAGCCATACGCATATTTGCGGTAGAATCGGCTATGTATAGGGCAGGTCACGATGTGCACGTTACAGAAGAAAAAATAATGGTTTCTGGAAAAAATGCCGAGGAAGCCTTGCTTGGAGCGGCACAGGAGTTTGCGGTAGAATGTGCCATTTTGAAAGTGGCAGGTTCCGAAGCTTTGGACTACGTGGTAGACGAAGGCGTGCAGATACTGGGTGGGTACGGTTTTTCGGCCGATTATCCTATGGACAGGGCTTACCGCGATTCGCGTATCAACCGTATTTTTGAAGGCACCAATGAAATAAACCGTTTGCTTACCATGGATATGCTTTTGAAACGTGCCATGAAAGGTGAATTGGATTTGATGGGTCCTGCGATGGCGGTGCAAAAAGACCTTATGGCTATTCCCGATTTCAATACCGAAACCCCTGAAGGGCTATTTGGAAAAGAAAAAGCCATTTTGGCCAACGTGAAAAAACTCATTTTGATGACGGCTGGCTATGCCGCTCAAAAATTCATGCAGAAATTGGCACACGAACAAGAAATATTGATGAACATTTCCGATATGGTCATCGATTTGTACGTTGCCGAATCGACACTTTTGCGTGTAGAAAAAATGGCCAATAGTGGAAAAGAGGTTGCTGTTCAGACCGACATAGTGAAAACCTATTTGAACGATGCCTTGGATAGAGTAGGCATTCATGCCAAAACTGCCATTGTATCCATGAGCGAGGGTGATGAACAGCGCATGTTGCTCATGGGCGTAAAACGTTTCACCAAAGCAGATTCTTTCAACACCAAAGAGGCGCGCAGAAGAATTGCCGCGTCTTTGATTGAAGCCAATGAATATGCCTTGTAGTTCATGCTTAAATATTTAAACAAAAAGCCGTTGAAAGACGGCTTTTTGTATTTTATGCCATATTTCAAACCATTGAAAACAAGATAAGAGTGAATAAAAGAACTCGCGATTCTTTTGCCGAATACCGCAAAAGCTATGTCACTTTACTTTATCAGCTAAATTTGCTGGGAGAAACCAAATAATTTGGAAAATTCCCAACTTCCTACCATTACCCGAAAACAATTGGCTTTGCGCAACGGCAACGACCGCGATGAGATATGGTGTGCCTACAACGGCCTTGTGTACGACGTAACCAAGTCGAGACTGTGGCGCGGAGGCAAACATTACGAGCATTGGGCAGGCCAAGATTTGACCCAAGAACTGACGAATGCCCCGCATAACGAAAACGTGTTCGACAAATTTAAAGTGGTGGGAAAGTTGGAAAATTGAACCATTTTCGGAATTTTGTGCATTACCAAAAATAAATTTTTACATCTAACTTAGTTTAAGGCTTTTAATTCGTATTTAAACATGATTGTAATAGCAGACAGCGGCACTACCAAAACCACCTGGCAGTTTGTAGATAAAGACGGTTTCAACCAACGCTTCAACACGGTGGGTTTCAATCCTTACTACCAAGATTCAGACAATATTTACAACAACATTGTGACAGGACTTATCCCCAATATGGATTTGAGCCGCCCCCTGACCCATATCTTTTTTTACGGTGCAGGTTGCGAGCAGCTCGACAAGCGCGAGCAAATTGCGGTGGCACTTAGAAAAGCATTTCCCAAAACAGATGTGTGGGTGAACCACGATTTGCTTGCGGCAGCTCGTGCCTTGTTTGGCGACGAACCAGGCTTGGCTTGCATTTCGGGCACGGGTTCCAACACTTGCATGTACAATGGTAAAGACATAACACGCAATGTATATTCGGGCGGCTTGTCTTTGGGCGACGAAGGCAGCGGCGGTTATAAGGGAAAACTTTTTGTGAGATCCTACATTCGCGAACTGGTTCCAGCACACTTGCGCAAATTGTACGAAGAAGAAAATACCGACCGCACCGCCGATATGATGGACAGCGTGTACTTGAAAGATTTCCCAAGCCGGTATTTGGCTTCTTTTATGCCTTTTATTGTCAAGAATTTGGCTGATCCCTTCATGAAAGATTTGGTCAGGTCAAGTTTTAAAGACATGTTCGACAATTGCATTACCAAATACGAAGGCTACAAAGAAGTGCCCATAGGTTTCATAGGTTCTACGGCATTTTATACCAAGGAAGTTTTGGAAGAAGTAGCTCACAGTTATGGCGTCACTATTTCCAAAATCATTCGCAACCCAATGGATTCCTTGTCGGAATATCATTTGAGTTCACACAATTAGTAACCAGTCTAAAGTACCAAGAAAAAGCACTTACTATCGTAATACGGGACTTTTTTTTGTTGCTTGCGAATGACGATAATGCAATCTATTACTGAATCTGAATCCAATTACGACCGCTTGGAAGCCATGTCGGTGCGCGAGTTGTTGCAAAACATCAATCGCGAAGACCAAACCGTGCCACTGGCCGTAGAAAAAGCCATACCGCAGCTCGAAAAATTGGTAGATGCGGTAGTGGAAAAGATGCAACAAGGCGGGCGACTTTTTTACATTGGCGCGGGTACTAGCGGCCGTTTGGGAATATTGGATGCTTCGGAGTGCCCGCCCACTTATGGTGTTCTGCAAGGCTTGGTCATAGGCCTCATTGCAGGGGGCGACAGTGCTATTAGAAAAGCAGTAGAGTTTGCCGAAGACGACACCCAACAAGCTTGGAAAGATTTGCTTACGCATGAAATAAACTCCAAAGACGTATTGGTGGGCATTGCAGCTTCGGGGCGCACACCCTTTGTGATAGGAGGCGTGGAAAAAGCCCGTGAAAACGGCGTGTTGACGGGCTGTGTGGTGTGCAACCCTAATTCGGCAGTAGCTGCTAAAGTCGATTTTCCTGTGGAAGTGGTGGTAGGTCCCGAATTTGTAACAGGAAGCACCCGCATGAAATCTGGTACTGCTCAAAAACTGGTGCTAAATATGCTGACCACTTCGGTCATGATAAAGTTGGGTCATGTGAAAGGCAACAAAATGGTGGACATGCAACTTTCCAATTTAAAATTGGTAGATAGAGGAGTGAGGATGCTAATGGAAAGCTTATCGGTTTCGAAAGAAGTGGCAGAAACCTTGTTGCACAAGCATGGTTCGGTGAGGAAAGCCATGGAAGCAGTGGGGAAATAATATATTAAATTTTATTTTCTTGTGAAAATAAGAGAGGGCGACCTGCAATTCAGGTCGCCCTCTCTTTGAATAGCATTTACCTTACCAACAGCTTGCCGTTGTATAACACATTATCGGCCTTCAGTTGGTAGAAATAAAACCCACTGCCATTCTTTTGCTTATCGAGTTGCCAAGTCATTTGGTTGGAACCAGGCATACATTCCGCATTGCTCGAATAAACGGTTTGTCCTTCCATGTTTACAATATTTAGCGATGCTTCAGCCCTGTTTCTAACTTGTACTTGGAAGGTAGTGAGGCCATCTGAAGGATTAGGATACACAACTAAGCCCTGTTGCAAACTGGCACTCTCTTCGATTCCTAGAAATAATTCGTCTTCCAACCTTGTCAGCACATTGCTTTTGCTTACAGTCGTAATTACGGTTGTGCTACCCCCTCGGTCGTCGGTCGCAATTACTTTGAGGGCATGTGTTCCTACGCTTAGGTTGTAAATAGTGTAGGAATAGGGCGACCAGTTGTCTTCGCCAATTTTCGCGTTGTTGTCAAAGAATTCCACGCGCGCAATAGTTCCGTCCAAGTCGCTGCAATTGGCATTTACAGTAACCCATGAACTTGCTATTTGGGTACCATTGGTGGGCGAAATGATGCTCACTACAGGCAACAGATTGGTGCTGCTTGTATACTCTACTTTTACCGATACGGTGGCCGATGTTTTGTTTCCCAACTTGTCTGAAGCCGTTACAACGTAGCTGTAGTTCCCAACGGGCGTATTGTATTGCACCGTGTAGGAATAGGGTGGCCAAGTGTCTTCCCCTATTTTCACATTCGACGAAGTGAAGAATTCCAACTTGGCAATACCATCGGAATCGCTTGCAGTTGCCTGAATGGTAATGGCAGAACCAGGGTTAATGATTTGTGCTGGTGTAGGAGCCGTTATAGCCAAGGTAGGACTGGAAGCGGTGGCGCTAATAACAGTTACCGTGACATCGTCGGTGGCAGAGGCACCTGAACTGTCGGTGGCTTTCAGTCTGAAGGTGTATATACCCACTATCAAATTGGAGGCCGTAAGTGTGGGTGTTGTACTGCCCGAGAGCGTGGCATTGTTAGGGCCAGCTGTTTGAGTCCACAGGTAGGCCGAAATAGTTCCGTCGGCATCGGTGGCCGAACCTGCAAGCGTTATGTTACTTTTAGGCAAAGTGATACTCTTGTCGAGCCCCGCATTTACCACAGGAATGGACGAGGGTGTGATTATTCCCTGGCTGGTGGTTGCAAAACTATTGGCTGGAATAATCATTTTGGCAGTAGAACCTTTTGGGCCTTGATAAGATACTTCCAGTTGCTGTCCGCCTGCTTTTTCGAAATATTCTATTCGAATAGGATACCATCCAGCTTGGGCAAAGTTGTACATGCCCGACCTTTCGGTAGTACCCTGCAAATAGTCGTTGTTTACTACCAAAGTATTGTTGATAAATAGTTTGCTGCCATCGTCAGAAGCGGTGTAAAATGTCCAGTTTCCGCCAATATTCACATACACATAACCTGTGAAATTAAGTGCATATAAGTCGTCGGAGATGGGCATCTTGGTATTGTTCAACGAATTGACAAGGGTTTTGTCCCAATTGAAGGAAGGCAGTGTAACCATGCCTTCTTTGGCTACTTTCAGGGTGCTGAAGTCTGGTATATTGAAAAATGTACCTTGGTACACTTCCGCAAACAAACCTTGTCCTGTATAGGCAAAAGGAAGCACGGCGCTTCGGCCCGACATGTTGCCGCTGTAGTCTTCTGCCTCTACCGAAAAGTTGTACCTTCCTCCCACCATCAGCTGGGTGAAAAGATAAGTAGTGTCGGTGAGGTAGCTAATTACGGCATTGCCATTATACAAAAGATATCGTCTGATAGGGTATTGGTCAACCGCACGATTCCATTTGATTTCTACGCCTTTGGTACTGATAGAAGAGAGAGACAAACCATTGGGAACAGATGGCATGGTCATATCTTTCATGGTAGTCACTTGGGCATATTCACTGCTCAAATTGGCGGCATTTTTATTTACTGCTCTTATCTTATAGAAATAATTGGCGGAAGGGAAAAGGGTATTGTCTAGATAAGAGCTGTTGTTGGCCGCTACCAATTTCACGAAAGAATAAGGACCCGCTATTTGGGTGGCACGGTATATTTCATATCCCGTTTCATTGTTGGCATTGTCTTTCCACGAAATGGAAACAGATATTGGCGAGGTCGATACCGCTGCCAATCCGTTGGGGACAGCGGGTATAGGCGTACCCGTGTTACCTACTCTCACATACGCCGTATCGGAGTAAGAAGTCCAGCAACCCCCTGTATTTCTTGTTCTTACCCTGAAAGCTCCCGTATAGTTGACCGTTATTTGCGGACTTGTAGCCCCGTTGCTCCATTGGTATTGGTCGTAGCCAGCTACCGACAAGGTAACAGCCGAAGCAGAAGGCGAAGGCAAAATCAGACTCTCGTTGGCCGATATGTTGGCTTTTGAAAAAGCCCCACGCGACATATAGACAGTATCGGAATAGACGAAAGCCGCATCAGAGGCTTTTCTTTTGTACCGTACATGGTAAGAACCAGCGGAAGTAATACGCCGTAGTTTGTTGTTAGTTTCATTGGCGATGGCCACTCCGTTTTTAAACCATTGATAATTGCTGTACCCTGGCGAAATACCCAACATTCCAGCACCGTCGAAACAAAAAGGGTTGTTGCTTAGCACCATAATGTTTCTTTTGTTTTGTCTCTCCATGTAGGGGAAAAAATCGGGGTCATCGTAGGCGCGGTCCCATGCCACATGATCCAAATCGGCATATTCGGTATAGCGTGTGATGTCGATATTTAAGGCGCCCGAATCGCGCAGAGCTTGCACAATTTGTTGCGACAAATATGGAATAGGGTTGGTGTCTTTACCCCCTTGCACGAGCCAAATAGGTACAGGAACTATTTTTCCTACTTGCGACATGTCTCCTGGTGCCGACATGGGCAAAGCCGCCGCAAAAAGGTCGGGACGGTTATATACGCAAGCCCATGTACCCGAACCACCCGACGACAAACCATGCACAACTACACGGTCGGGGTCTATTCGGTATTTCCATTTTAGGGAATCGACCAAATCCCAAACCTGCTGAAGGAAAGTGGTTGCTTGGTTCGAACTATACAAGTAATTGTTTACCCAATACCCGTAAGGTTCTTGCGGAAAAACCACAAACCCTTCGTATTTCTGAGTTCCTGTGTAGTTCGGATTGGCGGCATTGTTTACGGCGTTCATGTGTTTTTCTCCTCCCCATTTCAGCTGGAAATTGTTGTCCACCCCCGATTCGCCACGTCCGTGCAGCATCACGATGAGCGGATATTTTTTCGACTGGTTGGCCGAGGTATTATAATTCACAGGCTTCAACATACGGAAAGGCAATCGCTGAATACTGCCTTTCACAGTTCGTTGATACAACCACGCTTCGTATTGCGAGGTATTGAAGCCCGGGTCGCGGGCAGGATCATATACATAAGAATAGGGGGCGATAAAGGCCTGTCCCATCGCCTGCCACGAGGCGACGAGTAACATCAGTATGATAGTATGTTTTTTCATTGTAGTAGTTTTTTGTTTACATCTGAAGCATTTTCCCGTTGATATCACATTCCTTACCCAATCATTTTTTACTAAAGGTAGCGGGTAGGAACTGCGATGATTTTGGAATCTGTTTTGGAATACTACAACACCACGAAACGGATTTGCGCCGAAAAAAGCAGATTTAAGGGCGATTAAAGGACTTGGTTGCCTATTGCAAGGCGTATAAACTTACACTCCACTTTTGTCATTGAATAGAACTTCATGGGTGAGTTTAGAAGTTTAGAGTTTGACGTTCAAACGCAAAAAGTACAGTTAAGGACGTAAAAAACGAACATAAACAAAAAAGCCGACATGATGTGTCGGCTTTTCGTGGGAGCTACAGGGTTCGAACCTGTGACCCTCCCGTTTGCGACGGGATGCCCTGAATTAGCTTCTGTATTCTGGATTTGCTTTTCC
>JBIKRJ010000100.1:0-8459 GCA_044349205.1 Cytophagales bacterium
GAAATCAGAAGGCAGAAAAGAATTTTGGCATATATGCGCTATATGTAATGTTTTATCCGCAGTTAGTGGCTGGCCCCATCGAAAGACCACAAAACATGCTGCACCAATTTCACGAAAAGCACCAATTCAATTGGACTCTTTTCAAGGCTGGTTTGATGCAAATGGCTTGGGGAATGTTTAAAAAAGTAGCCATAGCTGATAGAATTGCCATGGCCATAGACCCAGTTTTTGACAATCCATGGTCTCAAAGTGGTACCACACTGTTGGTCTCTGCAATTTTTTACTCATTTCAAATTTACTGCGACTTTTCTGGTTATTCAGACATAGGGATAGGTGCTGCAAAAACAATGGGATTCGATTTGATGCGAAATTTTGACTCTCCTTACCTCTCAACAAAAATCTCTGAATTTTGGAAGAGATGGCACATCTCTTTGTCAACTTGGTTTAAAGATTATCTCTACATTCCACTTGGAGGCAACCGAGTAAAAAAAGCGAAAGTTTATTCCAATCTTTTTATTGTGTTTTTGATAAGTGGCATTTGGCACGGTGCAAATTGGACTTTTGCAATATGGGGTGCTTTGCACGGAAGTTTTTTGGTAATCGAAAACATCTTTTCTAGTAAGTTCAAATATAAAAATTCATCGATTTGGATGAAAAGTGCTCAAATGTTGTTTGTGTTCATTTTAGTATCAATTGCTTGGGTATTTTTCAGAAGTCCAACCGTAAAACAAGCTTATTTTGTGCTTGTTAAGATTTTCTCTCTATCTTTTACTGATACAGTTTCTTTGGGCGTAAACCTTGTAGAAGGGCTTTTCATCTTGTTTCTAGTTTTTTCAATGATGTTAAAGGAAAAACGCTATCCCGGTTTCAACATCAAAAACAATGGCTTATTTGTGTTAACATTTGCGGCTACCGCAATTGCTTGTTACTTCTTCGGTGTTTTTGGAAATGTTCAGTTCATTTATTTTCAGTTCTAAATGAGGAGGTTCGCCATATTCATCATTTCCTTTTGTTGCCTATATTTTTTAGTCATAGGCACTTCAAACCAATTGATGAAGAAGTTTAAAGAAATCGTGTCGGAGTTTGAAATGCTTCAATCTCAAAAATTTAAGTACGGCGACTTGTATGGTTTTTCGTATTTGAGTGACTATAAAATATTTCGAGACGATAAAACCAATTTCAAAGCAATACCAAGCGAAAAAATTAAAAACATTAATCTCTTCTATGTGTGCGACAGTTATTTGTGGGACTTCATCAAGAAAGATTCTATCGAATACCAATTTCGTTCTTTCCAACAGGCAATTTGGGATAGATCCAATTTGGTTTTTGAAAAACTAGACACAAACCAAACAAATGTCTTGTTGATTGAAAGAACGGAAAGAGATGCAAAAAGTCTGATAGACACAAATATTGCCATTCAAAAAATAAACCCCAACAAAACCAAGACCACTGAAAGCAAGTCTGTTGTACAAACGGCTTTTGATTTTATAGACCATGTTTTCTACAATGATAAGATTGAATCGAACTTGGAAATCGTATTGTTCGACTATGCAGTTTTTAACCCTTTTAAAGAATTTAAAGCTGCAATCAACCATTTATTTTTTGGTCGTGTAGATAAAGATGTGGCTATCTCTACGGACAAAAAACACCTTTTTTACAAAAAAACTGTATTCGGTAAAGTTGGAACCAATTCCTTTGCCCCATATTCTAATGCTGAGTTAAACAAATTTGTCTCTTCATTGAACTACCTTTCAAAAAAGTACAAAAACGAAGGGTTTGATGAGGTTTTCTTTTCATTTCCGCCCAACCCTGCCACCATCTTAGAAAAAAACATGGGCCAATACAACCAATTCCTTCCAAGATTAGCTTCGCATCCTGCACTCGAAGCGAATTTAATTGACGTGTACCAAGAGTTCAAAAACCAAGAACAACAGATTTACTACAACTCAGACACCCATTGGAACTACACAGGCTTTAATCTATGGCTGCATAAATTCTATCAAAAGCTCGACTGTTTGAAGAGTAAAGAAAACACAACTAAGCAGGAATAGGGATTACTTTCGACTGTTTGTAGTTGGCCAAAACTACCATGGATTGCATGTTTCCTATTTCTTCTATTTGGCTAAGTTTGTCCAAAATCAATTTCTGATAACTGGGAATATCGCTTGTCAAAACTTTCAAAAGGAAATCGCCCGAACCTGTGATGTGGTGACATTCAATCACTTCTGGTAGTTTTTTTATTTTATCTACGAATGAATTGATTTGATTCATTTTATGGCTTGAAAGCGAAATGAGAATGTAAATACTCACTCCCAAACCAATCATTTGGGTATCCAATTGGGCATGATAGCTTTTTATCAAACCCGATGTCTCCAATTTTTTGACTCGCTCCAAGGTTGGAGCAGGCGAAAGCCCTATTTCTTTTGAAAGTTGTGCGTTGGTGATTTTAGCATCCGACTGAAGAATTTCAAGAATCTTGCGGTCAATTTTGTCGAGCTTTAAATTCATTTTGAGACTATAAATGTTAATTAGATTTTGAATAACTGCAAAAATACATACTATTATGCAAGAAATAGATTTGTTTGCCAAATATTATTTTTTCAAATAGGCCAAAATAGCCTCGTGTGCTTCTGTCAAGTCTGATTGGGTAGAGCAGTAAGGCGGCGACAAATACACCACATTTCCCATTGGGCGCAGCAATAGGTTTCTATCTAAAAAAAATTGATATGCTTGTTCGGCTCGACTATCGAAATAGCCTTGCTTTTCTTTGGGAATCAAATTGATAGTGAGTATTGTGCCCAAAGAATGTGCCCATTCCAATGAGGGGTGTTTTTGAAGATTTTTAGCAAAAGAAGACTGGCAAGTTGAAATCGCTTGTATTTGTTGAGCGCAATTTTCATTTAACAATAGGTCTAAACTTGCATTGGCAGCGGCACAAGACAAAGGGTTGCCGGTGTATGAATGTCCGTGCAAAAACAATTTTTTCTTGTCGGAAGAAACAAACACGTCGTACACCTTTTGGGTGGTAGCTGTAGCACCCAAAGGAAGAAAACCACCCGTGATGCCTTTGGACATGCATACAATGTCGGGCTTTGTTTTAAGATATTCAGAGGCAAAAAGCTTTCCTGTTCTGCCAAAACCTGTCATTACTTCGTCTGCGACCAGCAACACATCACTTTCTTTGCATATATTCAGCACTTTGTCTAACAAATCGCGATCAAACAATCGCATACCGCCCACACCCTGTATCATCGGCTCATAGACCAAGGCAGCATATTGACCCGAGGCAAGTTCTTTCAGCAGCAAATTTTCTAATTGAGTCCAATTGGACGAACTTGGAAAAGGCAAATAAGTAACATGAAATAAATGTGGTGCAAAAGGTTGGTTGAAGGGTTCAGGGCCTGCCAAAGACATAGCTCCAAAAGTATCGCCATGATAACAGCCCTCAAAAGCTAGTATTTTTGTTCTTTTTTCTCCGAGATTGTGCCAGTGTTGTAACGCGATTTTTAGTCCGACTTCCACTGCTGTGCTGCCATTGTCGGAGTAGAAAATCTTTTCCATTTTGTTTGGAAGTATTTCGAGCAATCGCTCGGCCAAACGAATAGCTGGCTCGTGTGTAAAACCTGAAAAAATAGCGTGGCTCAATACTTCAGCTTGGCTTTGAATCGCGCTTACAATGTGTGGATGATTGTGTCCGTGCAGGTTTGTCCACCAAGACGATACCATATCTTTGATGATTCGGCCATCGGAAGTGTATAGGTTTATGCCTTTCGAGCGTTCCAAAAGGATATTCTGCACATTTTGAAAAATATCGAACGGATGCCAAACCGACTTCTTGTCAATGGCTAAAAGACTTCTGCTCATAGTTTTACTTCTTTGGCACAATCCGAAACAACTTGAGCGTCGATAAGGGGAAGTTCGGGCAAGTGAAGCAATGTGGGCACATTGGAAAGCTTTTCAATAATGCCGATTGCGCCAAATTGGTCGTTGCCATTGAATACAAGTCCTTTGATGGCAATATTATTTCGCTTCAATTCATTGATACTGAGCAAAGCATGGTTTATGCAGCCCAAATAAAGACGAATGACCAACACTACTTCTAACTCAAATTGATGAACTAAATCTATGACACAATCCCCTTGTTCGTTTAGTGGCACCAAAAGCCCTCCCGCTCCCTCAACAATCAAATTGTTGTTTGTTTGGGGCAAATGAAAATCGGAAAGCAGTATTTTTTTGTGTTCCAATTGGGAAGCATAGTGCGGAGAAACGGGTTCAGAAAAAAGATGCCTTTCAGGAAATGTGGTGATGGGGTATGAGACCAAACTTTTTACCGTATTGGAATCTGAAGGAGGGGCTCCGGTTTGCACTGGTTTCCAATAATCGGCATGTAGCGCTTGGCACAAAATGGCAGAAACCAAGGTTTTGCCACAATCGGTGCTGGTGGCTGTTACAAATAGTTTCATACACTGTGCCTTTCGTCGGTAATTACTTCCAATAAAACACGTTCAAGTTCTGCTTGGTTTTTGTACAGCTTGTATTTCAATTGCACATTCCGACGTTTCAATTCCTGTATTATTTGCAGTGCAAGGTCTAAAGAATCCAGCTCCTTTCCCTCCATTTGCTCGTTCCAGTTTATGCCCGCCAAAATGTATTCTTTATACATTCCCACACACCAATTCTCCAAAAATTCGGCTAAATCCAACGACTTGGGTTGGTAAATTTTCCATTCCTGTATTGCACAAGACTGCGCCAATTCCGCACTTGACCAAAATGGATATACAATTACTTCTTCAAACTCGCAAGAGTCTGCGTTGGCCCAGCCTTCCTTGCAGTGCAAGCCCCACACTTGTCCACTTTCGACCGATTGCAGTACAAAAAGCTTGTGTTGTTCTTCCAGTTTTTCAGGGCTCATTATGTCTTTCGTTTAGCTTATAGAATATTGACTTCTGTTTCGAGCGCCACTCCAAATAGTTGCAAAACCGATTGTTGAATGGCACTGGCAAGTGCTTTGATTTCCTTGCCTGTGGCGTTGCCTGGGTTGGTCAATACCAACGCCTGCAAATTGTGTACGGCAGCGTTGCCCAAACTTTTGCCTTTCCAACCACATTGTTCGATAAGCCAACCGGCGGCCAATTTTTTGTAGCCTGCAATAGGCGAATCGTAAAAAGGCATTTTAGGATACTGGGCACGCAATTCATTGCACTTGGCTTCTGGCACTTCGGGGTTTTTAAAAAAACTACCCGCATTGCCTATCACTTTTGGGTCGGGTAGTTTGCTACTGCGTATATGAATGACTGCTTGACTAATATCGGCAATGGTGGGCTTGGCAACCTGCATTTCCTGAAGCACCTGCGCAATGGCTCCATAGCTTACATTTAGTTTGTGGAATCCAATATTTTGAAGCCTAAACGTAACAGCAGTAATGAAATATTGGCCTTTGGCCGACCGCTTGAAAATGCTATCGCGGTAACCAAAGTCACATTCTTCTTTCTTGAAAGTCACTATTTTGCCAGTTTGGAAATCGAACGCCTCCAATGAAACCAACACATCTTTCAACTCTACGCCATAGGCACCAATATTTTGAACAGGAGCAGCCCCTACACTTCCAGGAATCAACGAAAGGTTTTCAATACCACCTAATTGGATGTGCACACAAAACATTACGAATTGATGCCAATTCTCGCCAGCAGAAGCCGTTACAAGCGTTGTCTCAGCGTTTTCGGCTACAGTGCGTGTACCTTTAATGAGGTTGTGTATCACCAGCCCATCAAAATCTTGGGTAAAGAGCAAATTGCTTCCGCCTCCTAATACAAGCACATTTTGGGCAAGACGAAATTCGGGCGATTGCCATACCAAAGAAAGTTCAGATACCGTCTTTACTTCCACATACCATTTGGCAAATGCATTGATTCCAAAGGTATTAAGACTGGCAAGAGAATAGTTGGACTGAAACATGAATTGGAAATTGTGGTAAATTTACCCCATAGCACTTGCTTCTGAAAATAAATCTTTGGCTTCGGTTTTTGAAAGCCTTTACAAATACAAGGCAACGAATTAGCTTTAATTTTGCCAAATTAATAGACTTCATGGCAAATTATCTTTTTGTGGGTTTGGGAAACCCCGGGGCCGAATATGAATTTACGCGCCACAATATTGGATTCTTGGTTTTAGACCGGCTTGCCGCACAAAAGCAAGCTCTTTTTACAAACGACCGCTACGCCCAAAAAGCTGAATTTCGATATGCTGGAAAAACATTTCACCTAATAAAACCCAGCACCTTCATGAACTTGAGTGGCAAAGCTGTTTTTTATTGGTTGGCACACACCAAAGTACCCATTGAAAATATGGTGGTCATCACCGATGATTTGGCTTTGCCTTTTGGAAAAATACGATTGCGCCCGCAAGGCTCGCACGGAGGGCACAACGGATTAAGAAATATTCAAGAATTGCTTGCCACCGAAAAGTACAACCGCCTGAGAGTGGGGGTAGGAAACGAATTTGACAAAGGTAAACAAGTGGACTATGTGCTTAGCAATTTTAGTGCCGACGAACAAAAAGAACTTCTTCCCTTGCTTGACAAATGCACCGAATCGCTAATGTGCGTGGCCACCCAAGGCCTAAGCCAAGCCATGAACCGATTTAACCAATAAGGCCAATACATTGGCTAACGAGGAAATTGCCTACTTTTACACAGGTTTAGAAGCAATATTGTGAAGGGAAAAACAATCCAGAACAAGGTCGACTACAAAAGCATAGAGCTTAGTTCGCTCCAGGAAATTACCCTTGCCATCAACAACAACTTGCCCGAAGAATCTTTGTACAAGATTTTTTATTTCACGCTAAAAGCGAATCTGAACGTGAACAAGTTTGTGGTGTACTCGCTAGACGATGCTTGGAAATGCACCCTACAATATGGCGTTAAAACCGATTTCTCGGACAAAAAACTGCCCAATGATATTTTAGAGTCCAACTCTATCCTGTATTTCTTCAACTATAGCGGCGAATATGCGGGCTTTTCTGAATTTGACATAGCCATACCTGTTGCCTACAAAAACAAGGTTATTGCCTACATCTTTTTAGGATGGGCCGACAAATCGGACTTATTTTTCCCAAGTATCGTTCCCTTTTTGCGTACCATGAGCAACATTATTTTGGTGGCCATCGAAAACAAGAAAATGGCGCGTACCGAAATAGAAAGGGAAAAAATAAAGAAAGAAATGGACATAGCCCGCAGCGTGCAAAACCATCTTTTTCCCAAAAAACTTCCCAATACCGACAAAATTCAAATGTCGGCCACCTACCTTCCCCACGATTCGGTTGGAGGCGATTATTACGATTTCATTCCTGTAAAAGGCGATAAATTTTACCTGTGTATAGGCGATGTGTCGGGCAAGGGAATACCCGCCGCACTTACTATGTCAAACTTTCAAGCCTCGCTGCACACCATGATTAGGATGGGCTTGGATTTGCAAAAAATTATTCAGGAACTAAACCATCAATTATTTACCACTACCCAAAATGGCACTTTTATCACCTTCTTTATTGCTTACATCGATTTAAAAGAAGGTTTGTTGCACTATGTAAACGCGGGACACAATTTCCCTGTGTTGCTGTTCAAGGACAACCACTTTTGGGAATTGGAAACAGGCACGGCCGTGTTGGGGCCTATTAAAAATTTGCCATTTGTAAATGTAGGCGTCATGGAATTACAAAAAGAAAGCACCTTGTTTCTTTACACCGACGGGTTGACCGAAACTGAAAACAAACAAAATGTTCCCTTTGGGACAAATATGGTTTTGGAACATTTGAAGGAATACAAAAAAGCAAGTGCTCAGGAAATAAACATCCAACTAGTAAACAAGCTAGATAAATTCAGAAATGGCAATCCCTATGCCGACGACATTACTTTAGTCACTTGCAAAATCTTATAGCCTTGCTGTATCCCAACAAAACAGGCCTTATTTTCCGTCATTTGATGCCAAACTGCACTTGGAACGTGCATACCAAAAAGAATGAGATTTTTCTCACTTTTGACGATGGCCCTATACCTGATGCAACGGAATGGGTCTTGAATGTGCTGAACGAATACAATGCAAAAGCCACTTTTTTCTGTGTGGGCGAAAATATATTCAAACACCCCAAAATATTTGAAAAAATTCTCCAAAACGGACATTCGGTTGGCAACCACACTTATAATCATTTGAAGGGTTGGAAAACTGGCAACCAAACGTACTACGACAATATTCAAAAATGGGAAGAAACAATAGTAAAGCATGGTTTTCAACTGCAAAACAAACCCTTGTTTAGACCTCCTTATGGACAAATAACCTATTCACAATCGCGACTATTGAGCGCACAATATGAATTAGTAATGTGGAGCATCATCACAGGCGATTTCGATAAAAATTTAGATAAGGAAACCTGTTTGCGCAAATGCCTAAAGCTCACAAAAGCAGGCG